>NZ_JACGAU010000002.1:0-120103 GCF_020137595.1 Campylobacter sp. RM12640 | reverse complement strand
TATACTTATGATTTTAAATAAATTAGGTGCTAGATTTGCAAGAGCAGGGGAATTTAGCAAAAGAGCTTGCTTAAACAATAAAATGAGTTTAGAAAAAGCACTTTTAATAAATGAATTAATTGCTGCAAAGAGTGAAAATGCAAGAAAAATAATATCTAAGAATATAGATGGAGCTTTTAAAGAATTAATCACTAGCACTCAAGATGGGTTAATTAAAACTTTAGCTTATTTAGAAACTGCAATTGATTATGCTGATGATGATTTGCCTGAAGATATTTTAGAAAATGCTAAAACAAAACTACTTAATAATGCTAAAGAATTAGAAACAATTGCAATTAGAAGCGAGAAAAAAAGAGGCTTAATAGAAGGATTTAACCTAGCAATTATTGGAAAACCAAATGTAGGTAAAAGCTCTTTATTAAATGCTTTATTATCATTTAATAGAGCAATAGTTAGTGATATTGCAGGAACTACAAGAGATAGTATTGAAGAGTATTTAAACTATCACGGACATTTAATAAAATTAGTTGATACTGCAGGAATTAGACAAAGTGATGATTTGATAGAAGAATTAGGCATTAAAAGAAGCTATGAGGCTATTAATAAGGCTGATATAGTATTGTTTTTAATTGATTCATCAAAAGAATGCTTAGAAGATGAATTAAAACTTTTAGAATACATTAAAAATAGTGGTAAAAAATATTTTATAGTTCAAAATAAAAGCGACTTAGCTCAAGTAAATACTTTAGAAGGTATTAAAATATCAGCATTAAATAATGATATAAAAGCTTTAGAATTTGAATTAAAAAATTATTTAAATTCTCAATTAGACAATGAATTGGTTTTAACAAATACTGATTTAATAAGTGCGTTTTATAGTGCTAGTGAGAATATCTATTTAGCTATAGATAATTTTAATGAGCTTGAAATTTGTGCTTATTATTTAAATGAAAGTTTAAATAAATTATCTCTTTTTGGTAAAAAAACAGGAAGCGATGAATTGTTTGATGCAATGTTTTCTGAGTTTTGCTTGGGTAAGTAAAAATTCATTAAGCTTTTTATGTAAAATTACACTACCCTAGACAACGCGGGTTTAATATATTCGGTCTAACAGATTTTTTTATGTGATTAAGTTTAAGCAACCGTGTTCTGTGATGCAAGTAATTGTGAATTGCAGCCTTTAATGCTTTTCTTCCACTATTTTTTAGGTTACAAGACCTTGAAATTTAACGCTTGTTTGGGGATTTATGTTTAGGGTTTTAAATGGATGATAAAATATTAGAAAAGCTTGAAAAAGAAGATAAACAACTAGCCGATATTGTTGCTAGGTTTATTGCTTTTGTGGCTGATTTTATAATTTGCTATATTCTTATCTTTATTTTAATGATATATTTTATAAACGATGAAGAAATAATTAAAATAAGAACCTTAATAAATAACGAAGATTATATCAATTTAAATATATTATTATTTCGCTATGTAAAAGCATATTTTATTATTAAATTCTTTTATGTTCTTATATTTTTTTATATGTATGGTGCAACTTTTGGCAATATGATTACAAAGACAAAAATTGTAAATTGCGAACATTTTGATACTCCTAATTTTACAGAATCTTTAAATAGGGCTTTAGTGTTTGTATTTTGTGAATTTTTTATAAATGGGGTATTGTTTGTATCTATATTCTTTAATAAGACAAGAAGAAATTTTGCTGATATTGCCAGCAAATCTATGGTGATTAAAGTTGATTAAAAAAATATCTTATTTGATATTGCTTATTGGCTTACTTTATTCAAATCAAATTGAAATTCAATCAGATGAGTTTATAAAAAAAGATAATTATATAATCTCAAATAAAGATATATTGTTGTTTAAAGAAAATTATTTTGCAAGAGCAAATAGTGGTAAATATAATCAAGATACAAAAGAATTAGAATTATTTGGAGATGTATTTTTAATAAACAATAATCAAACTACTATATCAAATTATGCAAAAATTAATTTAGGTAATTCATGTGCAAATTTTGATAATTTTTTTATAAGCGATTCTTTTATTGAAGTATGGTTAAAAAGTAAGAATAGTTCTTATATAAATGGTGATTTTATTGTAAAAAATGCAAGTGTTAGTTCTTGTGATGTTACAAATCCTGAATGGAGTATTGATTTTAAGGAAGGTATTTATAATACTAAAACTCAAGATTTAGTATTAAAAGGTATGGTTTTAAGATTTAAAAATATACCAATTTTTTATATGCCATATTTTGCTATTAATACAGATGATAGTAGAAAAACTGGTTTTTTGGTTCCTAAATTATCAATAAAAAGCAAAGAAGCTATTCATTATGAGCAACCATTTTTTTGGGCAATTAATCATAGAATGGATTTAGAATTAAGACCACAAATTAGAACAAATAGGGGTTATGGAATTTATTCTAATTTTCGTTTTGTTGATAGCCCTTATTCTAAAGGAAATATAGGAGTTGGGTATTTTAAAGAATTTAATAGTTATTTTAATAAAGAAGAATTGAAATTTGGCGAGCATTATGGATTTAATATGCACTATGAAAGAGATAAAATCTTTAATACAAATAACAAAAATCAAGAAGGATTATATTTAGACTTTTTAAGAATTAGTGATATTGATTATTTGAATTTATCTAGTTTTTTAGATAATAATGATGAAGCCATAATAACTTCAAAATTTAATTATTTTTATACAGATAATAAAGATTATTTCGGTTTATATGCTAAATATTATCAAGACACTTCAAGTATTAATCAAGATTATACTTTACAAGAAGTTCCAAATCTACATTATCATAGATTTTATGATACTTTATTTGATAATCATATTAACTATAAAGCAGATTTTTCATATAGCAATTTTTATAGAAGAGAAGGTAGCACATTAAATAGATTTCATTTTTATGTTCCAATTGAGTTTAATAAAAGCTTATTTAATGATTATATTAACTTTGTTTTAAATGAAGAATTTGAATTAGGACTTAACTTTTATAATAATTATAGTAGAAGAGATGATTATAATTTTAATTCTACTCATAGTGCTTTTATATATACTAATTTATTTAAAAAGTATGATTATATATTGCATAATATTAATTTTGGTTTTGGTGCTAGTCTTAGGACTGGTTCAAAAGAAATAGAAAATGAATTTTTCATACCAAATACTTATGATGATTTAACTTTTAATATTGAGTTATCTCAAATAATTTTTAGCGATAATGATAAAAAACTTAAGCATTCCTTAACGCTTAGGACAGAAGATTCTAAGTTTAATATTTTAAGCAATCAGTTTAAGTATTATTTTAATAATAATTTTAATATTAATAATACTACGGAGTATTCGTTTAAAAATTCTAATATTGATAGATTTTTTATAGAAGGAGTATATACAACCCAGCCATTTAAAATAAGTTCTGGATTTTATTATAATAAAATTGATGAGCTTCTTGTGAAAAATAAGCCTTATGATAGATTTTTAACTAGTAAATTTCAATATGAATTTATGCCTTATAATATAATATATTCTCAAGCTTGGTTTAATTTAAATAGTAAGAAATTTGAAAACTATAGTATAGGTTTTACTCATAAAAAAAGATGTATAAATTATTCTTTAGAATTTAAAGAAAGCACAACAGCTAAACTTACTCAAATGGGTGTAAAATCTGTAAGAGATAGGGGGGTTTATTTGAAATTCAATCTTTATCCAATAGGCGGTGTAAGATATAATTTTGCTTTAAGAGGTGATGATACTTATGATTTTTGACAATCCTTTACAAGCTGCTAATAAATTTAGTGAAAAATTATTGCAATATAAAGAATTAGAAGGGCATATAATTATAGGAAATAGTATTAAAAATATTCCTTTTATTGAGACTATTGCAAGTGAACTTAATTTATATTATGATATGCTTTTTAACAAAGGCATATATGCCCCAAATAATGAATGTCAGATAGCAAAAATTAGTGAAACAAGAGATATAGTATGTATTCAAGAATTAATTGAAGCTTTTTCCATAACTCAAGAATATATTTTATCAATGAGTACTGTGCTTTATGATGAATCAATTATGGGTAAAATTGCAAAATATAGAAAGTCTTTACCACTTAGCAATCTTAAAGGTAAGGATATCTTATTGTTAGACCAAGGTTCAAACAGCGGTTTAACTATTAATGTATGTCATAAAAGTTTATTGGGTTTAGGCGTTAGAAGTATAAAATATGCAAGTGCTTTAGTAGCTGCTGATGCTTATAATTATTATAATGATTTATTTGATAAAGTTTATTATTTAGAAAAAATAGAACATTTTATAGATAAAGATTATTACTACAAGCAACCACTTGAAATATCAAGTGAATATGCGTGTGAGATTTTAGAAACGAGCAATTATTATTTGCCATATCAAAAGGAGATAAATGAAAAAAATAATTAAGATTAACGATAAAGAATTAGTATTTGAACTTGATTTAGTTGCCAAACAAGCAAATGCAAGTGTTTTAATGACTTGTGGTAAAACGGTTATGTTAGCAAGTGTTGCTAGAGAAGATGAGTGTGTTAGTGAAGATTTTTTACCATTAACCGTTAGTTATGTAGAAAAAACTTATGCAGCAGGTAAAATTCCAGGCGGTTTTGTGAAAAGAGAAACAAAACCAAGTGATTATGAGACTTTAACTTCAAGAATAATTGATAGAACATTACGCCCATTATTTCCTAAGGGCTATTTACATCCAACTCATATCGTTGTTATGCTTCTTTCGGTTGAAGAAAATGTGGATATTCAGCCACTTGCACTTTATGCAGCAAGTGCGGCTTTATTTTTAAGTGATATTGAAATTGTATATCCAGCAGTTGGGGTTAGGGTTGCTAAGGATGAAAATGGTTTTGTTCTAAATCCTGATTTAAATTCTTTAGAACTTTCAAGTCTTGATTTGTTTGTAAGTGGTCTTAAAGATGAATTATTAATGATAGAAATGAAAGCAAATGAGACTAATAATTCAATGAATGAGATGAGTGAGAGCGAGTTATTACAAGCTTTAGAATTTGCAAAAGGTAGTATTTTAAATATAAGTAATGATTTTTATAATACTTTTAAAGAATATAAAAAATCTTATGAGTTTAACTATAAAGCTGATAGTGAAAATCTAGCAGTATATGAATATTTAGAAAAAAACTATTTAGAAGATATAAAATTTGCAATTAATAAAATGGCTAAAAGCGAAAGAGCAAGTGAGCTTAAAGCTATTGCAAAAAAAGTTGTTTTAGATGAAGAATTTATAAATAATAATTGGAGTGAAGCTGAACTTGATTATGAATTAAATCGTATTAAAAAACACATAGTAAGAAAACAAATCTTAAAAGAAAGAAGAAGAGCTGATGGAAGAGCTTTAGATGAGGTTCGTCCTATTAGTATATTGACTAATATTTTACCAAATGCGCACGGCTCTTGTTTATTTACAAGGGGTCAAACTCAAGCATTAGTGGTTTGTACTTTAGGTAGCGACAATGACGCTCAAGCAATTGAATTATTAAATAATAAATCAACTACCTATGAAAGATTTATGTTTAATTATAATTTTCCTGGTTTTTGTGTAGGCGAAGCAAGTCCTTTAAAAGCACCTTCAAGAAGAGAATTAGGACACGGAAATCTAGCAAAAAGAGCTTTAAGTTCTTCAGTTAGTAAAGATTATGCTCACACTATTAGAATAGTTTCAGAAATATTAGAAAGTAATGGAAGTAGCTCAATGGCTAGTGTTTGTGGTGGCTCATTAGCTCTTCGTGCTGCAGCAGTGCCTAGTAAAAAACTAGTAGCTGGAGTTGCTATGGGACTTATAATTGAAGATAATGAATATGCTGTATTAACTGATATTATGGGCTTAGAAGATCACGATGGGGATATGGATTTTAAAGTAGCAGGTAGTGTTGATGGAATAACTGCTATGCAAATGGATATAAAATTAGGTGGGGTTAGCACTGAAATATTAACCCAAGCTTTAGAAGCTGCTAGAAAAGGAAGAATTCATATTCTTAATTTAATGGAAGAAGCAAATTCTAAGATTGTTATTAATGAAGAAATTTTACCTAAATTAGAAATATTTAGCGTAAGTGCTAATGATATTCCAGAAATTATTGGTCAAGGTGGTAAAACTATTAAAGAAATCATAGATAAATTTGGTGTTAGCATAGATTTAGATAGAGATAAAAATGAAGTAAAAATTAGTGGAAAATTAGTAAAAGAAGCTAAAGAATATATATTAAATGAAGTGTTAAAACCAAAATCTAAAGGCAAAAAACAAGCTCCTAAAGTAGAATTTGAAATAGGAACTAGATTTAGTGGCGTTGTTAAAAAAGTAGCTAATTTTGGAGTATTTGTAACCTTACAAGACGGCATTGATGGATTATTACATTCTAATAAAATCAAGGGTAAAAGCTTTAATGAGGGCGAAACGCTAGAAGTAATAGTTAGTGAAATTAAAGATGGAAAAGTAGGACTTAGTTTAGCAGATGAATGATTTATTTGATGGGATATTATTAGGACTTGGAGTTTGCGTTCCTTTTGGTCCTGTTAATATTCTAATTTTAAGTTATGCACTAAAATCTTTTAAGAATGCTTTTTCTTTAGGTTTTGGTGCTTTTGTTGCTGATTTGCTTTATTTATCATTATTAAGCTTTAGCGTTTTAGAATTTATTAAAAACGATTTATTTTTAAATATTTTAAGTATTTTTGGCTTTATATTTTTAAGTTATTTAGCATTTTTAATGCTAAAGCCAGTAAAAGATATAA
Source organism: Campylobacter sp. RM12640 (assembly GCF_020137595.1). Taxonomy (NCBI): domain Bacteria; kingdom Pseudomonadati; phylum Campylobacterota; class Epsilonproteobacteria; order Campylobacterales; family Campylobacteraceae; genus Campylobacter; species Campylobacter sp. RM12640. The sequence goes on along the minus strand of NZ_JACGAU010000002.1, from coordinate 113,300 downwards.
ATCTTCATAAGAATTTAGAAAATACAAATATATTTAGTAATTTTATTAAAGGATTTTTACTAAATCTAGCAAATCCTTATGTAATCACATTTTGGCTTAGCGTTGCAACTATGCTAAGCACTAAACAAAATCCTATATATTTATTTTTAGGACTTAGCGTTAGCATACTTATTTGGATATTTTCGCTGTCGTTTTTTGTATATAAATATACAAATTTATTTAGTATAAAAGTGCTAAAGATTATTAATATAATTTCTGCTTTTATTTTAGAATATTTTGCAATTATGCTTGTTTTAAGGAGATTTTATGACTTTTAAGGAATGTTTGGATAATAGATTTTCTTGTAGAGATTTTATTGACTATGAATTAAGTAAAGATGAATTAATTAATATAGTAGAACTTGCAAAATTAAGCCCTAGTGCAACAAATATGCAACCAGCAAAACTAAGCTTTTTTAGTGGTAAAAGCCTTGCTAAATTAAGTGATGATTTATTAAATGCTGTAAAAAATAATTTAAAAAGTCAAGATATAAAATTATATCCTGATATTTGGTTTGAACCTTATAAGAGCAGAAGATTTCAGACAGGAATTAGGCTTTATGAAGCACTTAATATAAAGCGAGATGAGAAAGAAAAAAGGCTAGAGCAATGGCATAAGAATTTTAAATTCTTTAATGCTAAAAATCTAGCAATTTTACATATTGATAATGGTTTAAACGAAGGTTCTTTGTTAGATTGCGGTATTTTTCTAGCTAATTTTTTGAATGCGGCTACATATTTAGGATTTAGCACTTGTGTTTTAGGTAGTATTACTGAATATTGCGATACTATTAGAGAAAATGGGGTTGAAGGCAAAATTATATGTGGCATTGCAATAGGTAAAAAAAGTAGCGACAATGTAAATAATTTTAAAACTACAAGAGCAAGTAACGAAGAAATAATTAAATTTATTTAAAGGAGAAAAAATGAGTGTTACAATGGATTTTTGTATTTTTTCTATGAGCGATGATAGTAAAAGTGAAGAAATAGCACCAATTATTGAGTATTTAAGAAAGAAAAATATAAAACACAAATTAGGTGCAATGGGAACTAGCGTAGAAACTGATGATTTAAAAAGTGCTTTAAAAATTTTAAATAAAGCAAATAAATTAATTAATAAAGATAGAGTTTATTTAGTAGCCAAATTTGACATTCACAAAAGTAGAAATGATAATCTAAAATATAAGGTAAAATCGGTTAAAAAGCGTCTAAAAGATAAAGAATAAAATCTTTATGCTATGTTATAATTGCTCTAAGCCTACATTTAAGATTTTTTGTAAAACTTGTGAAAAAGAATTTAAATTACTTGAATGTAAAAGAAGAATTTTAGATGATGGTTTAGAAGTAATTAGCTTTTATAAATATTCTAAAATTAAAAAATTATTAAATCACAAGCATTTTATTAGTGGATATTTTATATTAAATAAACTCGCATCTTATTCTTATAAAAGATTTCATTTTGATAATGAATTAGCTTATGCTATAGGCTTAGATGATGATTGCTCTAGCGGGTATTCTCATACAGCAATACTTATTAAAAATATGAAATCAAAAAATATTATTCCATTATATAACGCAATTAAAGCAAAAAATAAGATTATTTATAAAGGTAAAAGTCTTTCGTTTAGAAAGAAAAATAAAAGAAAATATGAATTGCAAAAGACCTTGGATTTACCTGTAATTTTAGTAGATGATATTATCACTTCAGGCGAGTCTTTAAAACAAGCGAATTCAGTGCTTAAAAAAGCTAAAATTAAGGTTCTTTTTGCAGTCGTATTAGCCGATGCGAAAGTTTAGTTTGCTAGTATAAAAAAATCTTTACTTAAAGGAAAACAATGAATTTATTTGATAATAGTGAAATTACTATTGTAGATATTGAAGATAGTATAAAAACAAGCTATCTTGATTATTCTATGTCAGTAATTATAGGCCGTGCCTTACCTGATGCAAGAGATGGATTAAAGCCGGTTCATAGAAGAATTCTTTATGCAATGAATGATTTAGGAGTAGGTTCAAAAAGTGCTTATAAAAAATCAGCTCGTATAGTGGGTGATGTAATCGGTAAATACCATCCGCACGGAGATACTGCTGTTTATGATGCTTTAGTAAGAATGGCACAAAGCTTTTCAATGAGATACCCAAGTATTGATGGTCAAGGAAACTTTGGTTCAGTTGATGGAGATGGTGCTGCAGCTATGCGTTATACTGAAGCTAGAATGACAATTTTGGCTGAAGAATTGTTAAAAGATTTAGATAAAGACACCGTTGATTTTGTTCCAAACTATGATGATAGTATGAGTGAGCCTGATGTTTTACCTTCAAGAGTGCCTAATTTATTATTAAACGGCTCAAGTGGTATTGCTGTTGGTATGGCAACTAATATTCCGCCACATAGTTTAGATGAATTAGTAGATGGACTTTTATATTTACTTGAGAATAAAAACGCTAGTTTAGAAGAAATAATGCAGTTTATAAAAGGTCCTGATTTTCCAACTGGTGGGATAATTTTTGGTAAAAAAGGCATTATAGAAGCTTATAAAACAGGTCGTGGTAGAATTAAAGTAAGAGCAAAAACTCATATAGAACAAAAAGGAAATAAAGAGCTAATAGTAATTGATGAGTTGCCTTATCAAGTAAATAAAGCAAGACTTCACGAGCAAATTGCAGAGCTTGTAAAAGAAAAGCAAATAGAAGGTATAAGCGAGACAAGAGATGAGAGTGATAGAGATGGAATTCGCCTTGTAATTGAGCTTAAGCGTGATGCTATGAGTGAAATTGTGCTAAATAATTTATTTAAAAGCACCACAATGGAGACAACATTTGGTGTGATAATGTTAGCAATTCACAATAAAGAACCTAAGGTATTTTCTTTAATTGAGCTATTAGATTTATTCTTAAATCATAGAAAAACCGTAATTATTAGAAGAACTATTTTTGAACTTGAAAAAGCAAAAGCAAGAGCGCATATCTTAGAAGGTCTTAAAATTGCACTAGATAATATAGATGAAGTAATTGCATTAATTAAATCAAGTGCAGATACTGCAAGTGCAAGAGATGCTTTAGTAGAAAAATTTAGCTTAACTGAATTACAAGCTAATGCTATTTTAGAAATGAGACTTAGCCGTCTTACAGGACTTGAAAGAGATAAATTAGAAGATGAATTAAGAGAACTTTTAGCAAAAATTGAAGAACTAAATGCAATCTTAAAAAGTGAAGAAAAAATAGAAGAAATAATTCACGATGAATTATTAGAAATTAAAAATAAATTTAAAGTTCCAAGAATTACTGAAATAGTAGATGATTATGATGAAATTGATGTAGAAGATTTAATACCAAATGAGCCAATGGTAATTACAATTACTCATCGTGGATATATCAAAAGAGTTCCTACAAAATCATATGAAAAACAAAAGCGTGGTGGTAAAGGTAAAGTCGCAGTTACTACTTATGATGATGATTTTATAGAGAGTTTCTTTACTGCAAATTCTCACGATACGCTAATGTTTGTTACTAATAAAGGACAACTATATTGGTTGAAAGTTTATAAAATTCCTGAAGGTAGCAGAACTGCTAAAGGAAAAGCTGTTGTAAATCTAATCAATCTTTTACCAGATGAAAAAATTATGGCAATAATTCCAACAACTGATTTTGCTAAGACAAAATCACTTGCATTCTTTACTAAAAATGGTCTTATTAAACGCACGAATTTAAGTGAATATAGTAATATCCGTTCAGTTGGTGTAAGAGCTATTAATCTTGATGAAAACGATGAATTAGTAAGTGTTTTAATAGCACAAAATGATGATAGTGAAAATATTGATTTGGTTGATGAAAATAGTGAAAATATTGAAGATGATAATATTCAAATTGTTGAAGAAGAAAATTCTTTAGATGAAAACCAAGAAAACCAAGAAGAGCAAGTTAGTGGAACTATGATTTTTGTAGCTACTAAAAAGGGTATGTGTATTAAATTCCCACTTACAAAAGTTCGTCAAATTGGTCGTGTAGCTCGTGGGGTAACTGCTATTCGCTTTAAAGAAGAGCAAGATTATGTAATAGGTGCAGTGGTTATTGAAAGTAATGAGCAAGAAATTTTAAGTGTTAGCCAAAAAGGTATCGCAAAAAGAACTGATGCAGGAGAATATCGCTTACAAAGTCGTGGTGGTAAGGGCGTAATTTGTATGAAACTTACTCAAAAGACAAAAGATTTAGTAGGCATTGTAATTGTTGATGATACTATGGATTTAATGGCACTTACAAGTAGTGGCAAGATGATTAGAACTGATATGCAAAGCATTAGAAAAGCTGGTAGAAATACAAGTGGAGTAATTGTTGTAAATGTTGGTAGCGATGAGGTTGTAAGCATTGCAAAATGCCCTAAGGAAGAAGACGAAGAAGAAAATTTAGAAGAAGAGAATGGCTTATTTGATGATAATTGATATTGTTATTTTAGCTTTCTCTTTAGCAATTGACGCATTTTTTGTAGCATTAAGTATTTGCTTAGTGCTACAAAAACAATCTTTAAAAAAGTTATTGGTTTTTAGTGCATTATCTGCTTGTTTTCAAGTTTTAATGCCTATTTTAGGATATTATGTAACTTATTTATTAAATGTAAGGTATATGAAGTTAATTCAAGCAATTGATCACTATTTGATTTTTGTAGTTTTTGCATTTTTAGCTTATAAATTATTTAAAGAATTTTTAGATAATGAAAATGAGAATATTAATATAAGTTATGGTTCATTATTTTTGCTTAGCATAGCGACTAGTATTGATGCACTAGGTGCAGGACTTATGATATTTTCTTTGGAATATAATTTATTTATTTCTTCTTTATTAATAGCTTTAATTACATTTTTTATGTGTTTTTCTAGTTTGTTTATAAGTAAAATGAAAGTTAATAAAAAAATTTTACAACCAATAGGAAGCTTGCTACTTTTATTTTTGGCGTTTAAAATTGTAATAGTTCATATGTTAGAAAACATATAACTTGTAAATTCGTAACACTTTTTATAATTTTTTCAAAAAAATCTTTTGAAGTTTTTATTTTTTTTATATCATACTCCTTTATCACAAAAGGAGTATAAATGATTATAGGTTGTTTAAAAGAAATTAAAGACCAAGAATATAGAGTTGGCTTAACGCCTTTAGATGTTATTGAATATATAAATCATGGACATGAAGTTTTAGTAGAAAGTAAAGCCGGTGCTGGTATTGATATAAGTGATGAAGAATATATAAAAGCTGGAGCAAAGATTTTAACTAAAGAAGAAATTTTTGAAAAAGCTGGAATGATTATCAAAGTAAAAGAACCAATTGAAAGTGAATATAAGTATTTTAAAAAAGGACAGATTTTATATACATATTTACATTTAGCAGCAGATGAAAAACTTACAAAAATGTTAATAGATAAAGAAATATCAGCATTTGCTTATGAGACAATTCAAGAAGGTAAAAATCTTCCTTGTTTAGCTCCTATGAGTGCTATTGCTGGTCGTTTAGCGGTAATTCAAGGTTGTAAGTATTTGGAAAAAACTTATGGTGGTAATGGAATGCTGCTTAGTGGTCTAACTGGTGTTAAAAAAGGAAAAGTTGTAATTTTAGGTAGTGGTATGGTAGGGCTTAATGCTGCTCAACTTGCTTTTGGTATGGGAGCTGAAGTTGTGATTTTAGGTCGTGATGCTAATAGACTAGATTATATTGACCATGTATTTAATGGTAAGATTACTACTTTATATAGTAATATTTCAAATATATTAGATAGTATAAAAGATGCTGATGTAGTAATTGGAGCAGCTTTAGTTCCAGGAGCAAAAACTCCTAAATTATTATCTAGAAAACATTTAAAACATATGAAAAAAGGTGCTGTTATAGTTGATGTTGCAATTGATCAAGGCGGTTGTTTTGAGACAAGCCGTGCAACAACTCATACAAACCCTATTTATGAAGTTGATGGAATAATTCATTATGCAGTTGGTAATATGCCAGGAGCAGTTGCAAAAACAGCTACTTTAGCACTATTAAACGCTACAACTCCTTATGGAATTAAAATAGCAAACCTTGGAGTAATTGGTGCTATAACTTGTTTTGAAAGTTTAAGATATGGTTTAAATACACATAAAGGACACTGCACTCACGAAGGTGTGGCAAATGCCTTTAATCTTGAGTATTTTAATCCTAAGAATTTTATTGCTATGTAATATGATTAGGCATTTATATTTTTTTATAAATGCCTATAGGTTTTTATGGGTTATTTTGTAATATTCAATAAAAGCCTATAAAAAAGATAAAAATTTTATTGTTTAAGTAATTTTTAAGTTTTTAAATATATAATAACAGCTTTTAATCACGGAGGATTTATAGCTCAGTTGGTTAGAGCAACCGGCTCATAACCGGTTGGTCCCAGGTTCGAGTCCTGGTAAATCCACCACCTCCTTTAAATTTAATAGAATTAAATCTTTCTTAGGCTTCAAGATTTTCTTTAGGAGAAAACGATGTCAAAAAATAAGTTAAAACCACTATTACCAATATGTTACATAGAAGCCCTAGAAAGATTTGCCTTTTTAGGCTTTTTAGGTATTTTTGTATTTTATTTAATGGATACATTTTCTTTTTCTAAAGGTGAAGCTAGTGCAATAAGTGCAAGTTTGGGTGCTGCTATTTATGCTTTTGGTATATTTGGAGCATATTTAAGTGATTTTTGCTTAGGTGCAAAAAGATGTGTAATTTTAGGAATTATTTTTCTTACTTTAGGGTATTTATGTTTAACTTTTGATTTTTTAAATATATCTCTTTTTTGCATTATTTTTGGTAGTGTATTAATCAAGTCAAATATTACAAGTTTGTTATCTAAAAGTTATCCTAATGATAGCGAGTATGTATTTAGTATGTTCTATATTTTTGTAAATATAGGATGTTTTTTGGGGCAAATTAGTGCTGGTCTTTTAATACTACATTCTTATAATTTAGCATTTTTCATATCATTTTTTAGTGTATTTTGTGCTATTTTAGTATTTTTTTATAATTCAAAATATATATCTAGCGAACCTATAAAATATGATTTTTTTAAAAATAATATAGCTATGCTTATTTTGATATTTTTATTTATTGCATTCTTAGCTACTCAAGAACTTTTGGTGGTTAGTAAAATTATAAGTATTTTTTCAATTTTAATTTTAATAATTTTTTATATTTTTATTTATAGAAAAATACCAACAAAAAATAATTTTAAAAAATTAGCTTTTTATTTAATAGCTGCTGTGTTTTTTTATATGTTGATTTTTCAAAGCTTTAATACTTTAAATATTTTAATTAAAAGTAAGGTTTCTTTTAGTATTTTAAATTATCAAATTCCAGCTAGTTGGTATTTAGCTTTTATGTTTTTAGTTAGCATTTTTACAAGTGTGCTTTTAAGTTTTATAAGTAAAAAAAGCTCAATTAATGAAGCATTAATTATACCAGCTGCTATGATTATTGCTGCTAGTTCATTTATTGTTTTAGGAATGCTTAGTAAAGATGATTTTATTAATCCAATATATATATTAATTACTTATTTTATGTTGGGTATTTCTCAAACAAGTATAGGGGTTTTAGGACTTAGCATAGTATCAAAATTAACTCCAAGTGGATTTAATTCAAGCACTATGGGAATTTGGTTTTTATGTTCTGGTGCCGCACAAGGAATTGAAGGAATTATCGTAAAATATATTGATAATATTAGTTATGAATTGTATTTTAGTATGCAAGGATTTTTTGTATTATTTTTAGCATTACTAATGTTATTTGCGTATAAATACTTAAAAGTATAACTATAATTTAATTGTTGATTAGTTCTAACGGATTTATGTGGTAGTTTTTTTGTGTAACTTCAAAAGTTAAATCCCTTTCAACTTTTCCAACAATGTTTCCTTTTTTTAATACTTCTCCAACCTTTGCAAGTTTGCTAAATTTTGATAAGTGAGCGTATATTGTGTGAATTCCATTTGCGTGTTCAACAATTACAACCTTATCAAGGACTGCAGTATCATTTGCAAAAACTACTTTTCCATCAAATACTACTCTTACATTGGCATCAGGCGTATTTGAGCGTAGCACTACATTTTCATTAAATATTTTTAATTTATATATAGGGTCTATGTAATCTCCAAATTTTTGTTTTACACTAAAATCAACCAAAGGTGCTATAGTTTTTGCTCCTGTATATTTTGCTACTTTTCCATCATAACTTAAGGTATCAGAATGTTTTACTTGTGTAGTTTGACTTGATTTTTTATTTGATTTTTCATTTTCTATGATTTTTAATTTAGCCAAAGTTGCTCTAATTTCATCTTGTTGTTTTTGTAAATTTGTTAGGCGTTGTTTATATATTTTTTCATCTTGTTTTTGTTTAGAAATTAAATTCTCTTGGCGTTTTTTAAGTTCGCTTAATTCTTTTGCTTGTTTTTTATAATTATCAATATTTACATTCATTTCACTAATTTTTTTTTGCTTATAATCAATTTGTTGTTGCGTTCTTGCATAATCTTTTGAAATTTTATAAAGCTCATTATTCAAAACTTCAGAAAGTGTGTTTAATACTTCAATAGAAACTATACTCATTGAGCTATCAATTAAATCTTTTGGTGCTATTAAATCATACGAAAAATCCTTAGCAATTATTTCAACTAATTTAGCACCTAATTTCTCTTTATCTTTCATTAGCTCTTTATTTTGTGTGATAAATGTATTTAATTCTCCATTTTGAGCATTTACAAGTTCTTGTAATTCTGCTGTTATATTTGAAGTTTTTTTAACTTTTTCATTTATTTCTTTTAATTTTTGTTCCCCTTCAATTATTTCACTTGCCAAATCTTCTAATTTTTTTGATATTTGTTCTTTTTCATTTTGAGTTTGCTCTAGTTTTTTTGTGTTGTTTTCTATTTGATTTGCAAATAAACTTAAGCTAAACAAAACTATTAGAAGTTTTTTCATTGTCTTTTTACCTTAAACATTACAATCATTATACATAGCAATGAAGCTAGTAAAGAATAAGAGCTTACTTCAATTAAGCTAGGTAAAAAATCAATTTGCGGTAAATCTATATCAAGTTTTGCTAAAAATTCTTTTATATAAGAGATATTATTAAAATTAATAAAAAACGCAAATAATAAAGCAAAACAAATTATATTATCTACAAATACAATCTTAAGCATTGGTGCAGCTCTTTGGAAGAAATTTGCCCCAAATAAATTAAGAATATAAATTCTATTTTCGTGCTCATATTTAAAAATTTTTATTTGTTTTATAAATAAAGCAATAGATAATATGCTTATGCAAATTAAACATATATAAGAGATTAGTTTTATAATATTTAATAATTTATATATTTTAATGTGTGTTTTTGAGAATGTTTCTACTTTTAAAACATTCGGTATTTTTAATAGTTGTTTTTTGATTTGATTTATTTCGTTTTCATTAATAAATTTAGTAAAGCTAATATTATAAAATTTCGGTAGTTTTGATTTTAAGGTATTTAAATTAGCATTTGTTATATCTTTTTTTAATTTATTAAGAATTTCACTAGGGTCTAATTCATTAATACTTGAAAAATACTCAATATTAGCTAAATCAACTGCTTGAATTTCAAGCTCGCTTACTAATACTACGCTGTAATCTTTATTTAATTTGGTTTCATAATCTTTTATTAATTCATCAATAAAAAAGGCAAATTGAAAACAAAAACATATAATAAAAAGTGGAAAAATAAAACTAATATGTGTTTTAAATAAATTCATTCAAAACCCCATTTTCTATATTTAAATGCCTATAATTAAAATCAATTCTAGGTGGAATTTGATGAGTTACTGCGATAATGCAAGCATTGAATGTGTTTCTAGCAGCATTTAGTAATTGCCAAATAATATCGGCTGAATGAATATCAAGATTTCCTGTTGGCTCATCACATATTATTATTTTAGGATTGTGTATAATTGCTCTTGCAAGGGCTATTCTTTGCTGCTCTCCGCCACTTAATTCTAAAGGCATTTTTTTAGCTTTATGCTGAAGTTTTGTGTATTTTAATAATACATCTACATGCTTGCTGATTTGTTCATTTTTAACGCCAGCTATTTTTAAAGGTAATGCTATATTATCGCTTACATTTAGCTCGTTAATTAGCTTGTAATCTTGAAAAATTATTCCTAATTTTCTTCTAAGTTTTAACAATTCAGCATTGCTAATATTTCCCATATTTTTAAACAAAACATGCAAATCCCCACTAAATTCGCTAAATTCTCCAAAAAAACTTTTAAGCAATGTTGTTTTCCCGCTACCACTTTTACCGGTGATAAATATAAAATCACCTTCATTAGCACTAAAATTTATATTATGCAATACTATTTCATTATTGTAGGCTAGAGTTAAATTATTGGCATTTATTAAAGTAGCATTGCTTTTCATTGTAAAAACTCTTTTAATTTAATAATTGCTTTTAAATTTAAAGTATTTGGGCAAAAGTCGTGAAACAAAAACTCAAATTCTTCATTTTCTTTACATAATAAATAAGAGCTACTTGGTGTGTCAAATCCTCCATAAGCTATTTGAATGATTTTTGCATTATCACATTCATAAATTCTTGATATTTTTAAGAAAAAATCTTCATCAATATGTTTTATAAAATTAAGCTTATTAAAATCAATTTTGAAATTAATTTTTTGATTTATGATTTCTTGATTTAAATTCTTTTTATTTCTCACATAGCAAACAAAATCATATATATCTTTATTCATCTTAAGCCAACGGCTTTCGTATTTGCTTATTATCCTTGCGTCTTTATTTTTAAAATAATCATAGTCTAAATCAGAAAAAATATTTTTTGTATATTCTGCATACATTAAACTATCGCTTCTTAATTCAAAAAATCCATTTTCTTTTAATACTCTTTCGCACTCGTTTTTAAATTCATTTGATACAACTCTTCTATAAGGAGCATCGTCCCAAGGCACAGGAAAATGTAAATATATTCCATTTAAACAACTATTATTTAATTCTTTTATAGCTATTCTTGCATCAAAATCTAATAAATATATATTATTTAAATCTTTAGCTAATTTACTTACTTGAATAAGACTAGGTTTATGAATTTCTATTCCAATATAAGTATTTTGAGGATTATTTTTTGCTTGATATAGCAAATGTCTTCCTGAACCAAAACCTATCTCTAAATAAGCATTATTTAATGAATTAATTAATTCTTTAAAGTCCTTAGGAGATGATATGACATTACTTGCTAATTCTTTAAATTTATTATAATGATATGCTTTTGATATGATTTCATCACAAAATGTTTTTTCAAATGCTTCTAAGGCTTTTTGCATTAAGGCTAAGTCGGTAATTTTTGTTAATTTATCAATTTTTACTACAAATTCGTTATTTTTTTCGTTAAGTTCTATAAAAAAACTAGAATTATTAATACTAGTATAAACTAAAGTTTTGCCTAATTGTGTTTTTGTTTTAAATTTAAATTCAACCTCTCCAACACTAATTGGCAAGGTTAAATTCTTTATATATTTTGCTTTAAAATTTGGCATTATTTAACACTCAATTTTGAACTAGGTTTTGATTCTATTCCAAATTCATCAACGCCAATTATTTGATAAACATCTCCAGGCACATATGTAGTATCTACATAATAATCATTTTGTATTCCGTTTGCAACTTCTGTTGAATTTTTAATAAGTTTATAGGTTCTTATACGATTATCCGTGCTAATCCATTTTATTTTTAGTGTATTTTCATTTTGTAATTCAAATCCTGTAAGAGCAGGAGTTTTAGGTTTATCAAGGCTCATTCCAACTACATTTACGCCAGTTTTTGCACTCTCAAGTCCGTCTTTATCTATCATAGTTACATAATAATATCTGCTTACTCCATCATCTCCTATATTATCTTCATAGCTATTTTCTGTAGTTGTAGCTAGCTCAAAAAATGGTAATAAAGATGCTTTTGAATAATATATTTTATAATGAGAAAAGTCTTCATATTTAGGAGCGTCCCAAGTAAGAATTATTTTTTTAGGTAGGTTTGTAGTTACATTGATATTTACAATTTGTGGTGGTAAAACTTTACTAATTGCTTCAACTTCAGCACTAGCATCACTTTCAACTCCGTTATAAGTTAGTGCAGTTACTTTGTATTTAGCGTATAGATTTGCTTTAACTTCGTCTAAATATTCAGCACTTAAGCGATTATTAATAGTTGCTACTTTATACCACTTATCAGAATTAGCGTCTTGTTTATAAATATTATATTTTACAACCCTTGAATCAGTATGCGGTCTCCAAATTATTTTGATTTTATTAGGAAGTCCTGCTATTGCTTGAATGAATGTAACTGGTTCAATTTTTCCTATAGTTTTTACATTTATAGTAGATAATTTTGAATTACCTTCTTTATTAAAAGTTACGAAAGTATAAGCATAGCTAGTATCAGGATTTAAATTATTATCAGAATAATGAGTTGCATATCTATCATTTATAGTAGCGATTAGTTTGTCTTTTGCATTTTCATCATTTAGCTCTTTTCTATAAATCTTATAACCATCTATATTTTGATCATATATAGGGTCCCACTCAAATCCTATTTCTCTCATACCTTGAAGAGTTCTTATATTATTTACCATAGTAAGATTATCAATCGGAGCAATTTCACTAAGACTTGTTGTGCTAGAGCACGCATTAAAACCTATAATAAAAGCTGTAAATAAACTTATTTTAATAATTTTCTTCATATTTTGCCTTTCGTGTAAAGATTTAATTATACTAAGTATGAATAATGATTTATAAGCATATCCTATTCCAAATTATTACTAAATTGATTTAATAAATTATGAGCTAGATTTAAGTCAAGTTTTATATCTTTAAAATCTTTAATAGCTTCATTAAAACTCAAACAATTACTTGAATAAAATTCCATAAAATTATTTGTTATTGGGTGGGTGTAATTTATATAAAATGAATGTAGCATTAATCTATTTGCTTTATTTTTACTGCTCTCATCAGCATAAATACTATCTCCTAAAATATATCTATTTACACTTGCTAGATGGGTTCTTATTTGATGAGTTCTACCACTTTCTAATTTTGCTGAAATTAAAGCTTTATCATTTGTATTTGCAAGATTTATAAAATGAGTTCTAGCCCATTTGCCCCATCTATCTTCATTTAAGCCGTATTTTTTAATACATTCATCTTTACTTAAAGATTGCATTTTTAATCTATTATTCTCATTTCTTTTTATATATTTTTCTATATGATTTTGATTTATTGTGTGGTTTGTAACTGCTAGATAAATTCTATTTACTTCTCTATTTTTAATCTGATTTGCTAAGCTAAAATATGCTTCATTGCTTTTAGCTACTAGCATAACTCCGCTAGTATCTTTATCAAGTCTATGCACTATTCCTGCTCTTATTTTGCCGTTAATATCAGCTAGTTTATAATTTCTCTCAAGTAGCCATTCTACTAATGATGCTTCTTTTAAAGAAGAGCAGCCGTGAGTTGCTACATTATTTGGCTTATTTACTACTAGCATATACTCATCTTCATACAGAATTTCTACATCAAAATTAGCTTCATATTTAATATTTATATCTTTTATATCAGGGTAATTAATCTCTATTTTATCATTTGTATTTAGTTTATATGAGCTTTTAATTACTTTATTATTTACTAATACATTTTGATTTTTTATTAGATTAGAAATTTGTGAGCGACTTTGTCCTAAAACTTTAGCTAAATATATATCAATTCTTTCAATTTCACTTGCTACAATCTTACTCAATATTAACCTTTTTAAATCATATTCATAAACAAATTTAGCAAAAGGTTGTAAATTGATAAAACTAGATGGTAAAATTTTAACCCACTTTGATTTTATATTGCCATTGCTCGTATTTCCAATAATAATTTTTTCATTTTTATTAATGAATGAGGCGAATGAAGTTTTAGCGCATAAACAAATTATATATGTGATTGTAGGGTTTTTTGCTTTTTTTATATTTTTTTTATTACCAATTAAAAAAATTGAATGGCTTATTCCTTTTTTTTACTGGTTTTGTATAGGTTTATTATTATTAGTTGATGTTTTAGGTGCTACTAAATTAGGAGCTACTAGATGGCTTGAAATTCCTTTTACAAGATTTACGATTCAGCCTAGTGAGATTTTTAAACCTGCATTTTTATTAATGCTTGCTTATTTAATTAGACACAATCCTCCACCTGATGATGGATATAGATTTAAAGATTTTTGCAAAATTAGTTTTTATATAATTTTACCTTTTGTTCTTATTAAAAGTGAGCCTGACTTAGGTTCTGCTTTAATTATTTTAATAGTTGGCTATGTTACATTATTTTTAGTGGGCATTCATCACAAAATTATTTTAACAGGGGCATTATTGCTTGGAATTTGTATGCCAATAGCTCCTATTGTCTATGATAATTTAAATGATTACCAAAAGAAAAGAATTACCGATTTTTTAAGTGAAAAACCAAGCTATCAAGTAAGACAAAGTATGATAGCAATAGGAAGTGGTGGAATAAATGGTAAAAGCAAAGATGATGCTACTCAAACTCATTTTAAATTCTTACCAATTAGCACGAGTGATTTTATTTTTGCATATACTATTGAAAGATACGGATTTTTAGGTGCTTGCTTGCTTTTAGGATTATATTTATTACTGATTTTACATTTGCTAAGCTTTAATAAAAAGCTTAAAAAAGATTATTTTGCTAAAACTTTCACATCAGCTCTATCCATATTAATATTTATTTATGTTGGGGTTAATGTATCTATGACTATAGGGTTTGCTCCTGTTGTTGGAGTGCCACTGCCGTTTTTTAGCTATGGTGGAAGCTCTTTTGTAACCTTTATGATACTTTTTGGAATATATGAAAATTTATTATCATTTAGGTTTGACCCTGATTATAAATTAGTAAGAATTGATTTGTAATTAAAGAATTTAAAATTAAATTCTTTAATTATCTATAGGCTTTAATAAGTGAATTAATCTCATTAATATGTGGAAATCTTTTGCTATCACAACCTATTAATTCATTTTTTGAATATATTTTCTCATTATCACAAATAACTATAAAATCGCCTTTATTTCCTATTTCAAATTCTACTTCTATTCCTTGAAATTCACCAATTAATTCATCTGCAACCCTTGCAGCTTGTGGTTCATATTTTCAAGCATTACAATAAATGATTTTCGCTTTCATTTTTTCTCCTTACAAAAATATTACAAATTTAAAATAACTTAATTAATGACTAGAAATATTAAGTTATTTATAGTATTCTTTCGCATTTAATAAAAAATATTATTTGGTAAAGGTAAATATGAAGTTTTTAGAGATTTTAAAGGATAGAAAGCTAAAAGCAACTCCGCAAAGAATAAGCATTTTAAAAGTTTTATCAAAACACGAACACCCTAGTATTGATGAATTATACGAGCAAATAAAGGTTGAATATCCTGCAATTTCACTTGCTACTGTTTATAAAAATCTTAGCACTATGATTGATGAGGGTTTAGTAGTTGAGATTTCAATCCCTAATGATAAATCAAAATACGATATATATGAATACGAACATATTCATTTGGTTTGTAATAATTGTAAAAGTGTTTTTGATTTAGATAAAGTTAAGGCTGGACTTGATAAATATCAACAAACTTTACAAACTAAGTTAGATAATCCTATAGAAAGTATTAAAATTACAGCGTTTTTGGCTACTTGTTCAAATTGCAAATAATATAAGTTAAAATAAGATAAAAAAGGAGTTTAGGTGAGTATTTTAAAACACTTTCTCTTTTTTACCTTAGAGAGTAATTTAGAGTTTAAAAAGCTTAAAGATAGTTTTTGTTTATTTGAAAATAGTCTTTATAAACTTGATATAATTGATAGCAATTTACATTTTTTAAAAGCTAATTTATCAAGAGCTGACATAGAATATCATACGAGTGAGCTTAGCTTAAATGAAGTAAAAAGCAAAAGTTTAAAATACAAAAGAGCCATCACTCAAGGCAAGATGATAGAACAATTTAATAATTTTTATATCTGCACTTTATTTGATGAAAATTCTCAAGATGGACTTAGTTTTAGTGAATATGAAAGATTAAAAATATTTTTAACTTATGGGCTTAAATCAAGGGATTTAAGCATTAGCATAGGACTTGCTTTAAGGATATATTTGTTTTATTTGAGTATTAATTCTAAGCAAGAGATAATAAAAGAAATTCTTAATTTATTCTCTTTTATTTACGAAGAAAATATAATAAAAACTATCAATAAAAATGATAATTTTTATGATAATTTATCTTGTATTATTTTAGATGAAAATAATTTTTATACCACAAATTGTGCTAAGGTTAATTTTGTAAAAATCTTTTCAAAAGTTTTAAGAAAAGAAGCTATAAAAGTATTAAGATTTAATGAAAGTTGCGAAAAATTAATAATATTGCTTGAATTTTTAAGCTTTTTTAAAACTCATAAAAAATTAGATTTTCAAGAAAAATTAGCAAAAAATAAAAGCGTTAAAAAAATAGCTAGAAAAATTAGTAAAATAGCTAGAACTTATTATTTAGGATAAATATGCAAAAACAAGAAAAAATAGTAGAAATGTTTAATGAAATAGCTCCAAGCTATGATAAAGCTAATAAGGTTTTAAGTTTTGGTATCGATGCAAAATGGAGATTTGATGCGATTAGTAAGGTTAAAGATTTTCTTAATTTAAATTCTAATTTAAATATAGCTGATATTGCTTGTGGGACAGGCGATATGTGTGTTTTGCTAAGTAAAATTCCAAATGCAAAGGTTGTAGGGATTGACCCAAGCAGTGGAATGCTAGAAGTGGCTAAAAAGCGTCATTTAGAAATTGATTTTAAATTAGGCTATGCAAATAATTTACCATTAGATAATGAAAGCGTAGATTTAATTACTATTAGTTATGGTTTTAGAAATGTGGTTGAAAAAGATGAAGCATTAGAAGAATTTAAAAGAGTGCTAAAGCCTAATGGAACGCTTTTGGTATTAGAGTTTTTTAAAAGAGAAAAGGGCGGTATAATAGGATTTTTCCGTGATTTTTATCTAAAAAAAATATTACCTATAATAGGTGGAATTTTAAGCAAAAACAAAGCAGCTTATGAATATTTACCTAATTCTATTGATGATTTTTACTCAAATGATGAATTTAAAGATAAATTAAAAGAGCATAATTTTGATTTAAAACTTTTCAAAACTTATAGTTTTGGAGTTAGTTCATTGTTTATAGCGAGTAAAAATGTTAGCAAATAAACTAGAAAAAACATATTTTAGTGTAAGCGAAATCAATAATCTTGCTAAAAATAATTTAGAAAGCACTTTTTTAAATATTGCAATTCAAGGAGAAGTTAGCAAGATTACAAATCATACTTCAGGGCATTGGTATTTTACTATTAAAGATGAGTTATCAAGCCTTGATTGCACTATGTTTTTAAGCTATAACAAAGGTAAGGCTAATTTAATAGTAGGCAATAAAATAATAGCCATTGGAAAACTTACCATATATCCTGCTAGTGGAAAGTATCAATTAAACTGCACTGATTATGAATTAGCCGATGGATTGGGTAAATTACAAGCAGCTTTTAATGAACTTTATAAGAAATTAAAAGATGAAGGTTTGTTTTTAGATATTTATAAAAAACAAATTCCAAAAAATATTAAAAAAATTGCAGTAATTACAGCTATTAATTCAGCTGCTGCTAAAGATATTTTAAGAGTTTATGAAAACAACGAAGCTTATTTAATAAAATTAGTGTTTTTTGATAGTTTAATGCAAGGAGAAAATGCTAGTAAAAGAGTAATTGAGTGTATTAAAAAGGCTAATGAATTTGATTTTGATATTATATTAATAGCTCGTGGCGGTGGTAGTAAAGAAGATTTATTTTGCTTTAATGATGAAGCTTTAGTAAGACAAATCGTAGCATCTAAAATCCCAATAATTACAGGTTTAGGACACGAAATAGATACTCACTTAAGCGATTTAGCAGCTAGTAAGTATTATGCAACCCCAACTGCGGCTATGCAAAGCTTGGTTTATAATAAGTTTGATAGAATGCTAGATTTAGATAATTTACAAAATTATTTTAATTCAACTATTAAAAAACATTTGGATAAAAAAGAGCAAAATTATTTATATTTAGCAAGTAAATTTTCTAAAAAAGAAGTTAATTTTAAATTTAATTCATATAAAAATAATCTTTTAAATAAAAAGACTTTATTTCAAAATAAGCTAAAAAATATTTTAAAACAAAATGAGCTAATTTTAAATAATCAAAAAACTATTTTAAATAATAATTTTCATAAAGCCTTAGAAAATAAAGAAAAGCTTTATAATGTTTATGAAAATAAGATAAATATTACAAAGCTTAAAAGCAATATTTCAAGTATGCAATTTAGCCTAAATCAATATGAAAAACTAGCAAAGCAATCATTTAATAAGGCTATTTTAAATAAAAATCAATCTTTAAATGATTTTATAAAGAGTAAAAACATCATTGATTTTAAAATAAAACTAGCAAAAGACAAACTAGAAAATCAAAAAATACTATTAAATAACAGCTTTAAACCTAAATTTAAAGAAAAATATGTAAAAATAAACAATTATCAAAAGATTTTAAGCACTCATCAATCATTCTTAGAAAGCATTAAAGAGTATGCTAGAGTTATGAAAGATAATAAAGGCATAAAACTTAGTGCTTTAAAAGAAGGTGATGAAATCACGCTAAAATCAATTGATTGTGTAAAAATAGCAAAGATTATAAAGGAGTAAAAATGAGACAATACAATTTTAGTGCAGGACCATCTGAATTACCATTAGAGGTTTTAAAAGAAATTCAAGAAGAATTATTAAGTTATAAAAATAACGGCTTTTCTATTATGGAAATTAGTCATCGCTCAAGTTATTATGAGCAAATGCACAATGACGCTATTAAAGATGCAAAAGAGCTTTATGGAATAAATGATGATTATGAAGTAATTTTCGTTCAAGGTGGTGCTACTATGCAATTTAGCTTATTAGCTATGAATTTTAGCCTAGATAATAAGCCTTGTGAATACATTGATACTGATGTATGGACGCAAAAAGCTTGCGAAGAAGCTATCTTAGCTGGAGTAAATGCAAAAATCGTAGCTAGTTCAAAAGATAGTAAATATAATTATATTCCAAAAATTGCTTTAAATAATGATAGTTCTTATACTTATATTTGTTCAAACAACACGGTGCATGGAACTCAATATAAGCAACTTCCTATTTCAAATTCTCCTTTGATTGTTGATGCTAGTTCGGACTTTTTTTCTAAGAAATTAGATTTTTCAAATATAGGTGTTTTATATGGTGGAGTTCAAAAAAATGCTGGTATAGCAGGATTTGCATGTTTAATTATTAGAAAAGACTTATTAGAACGCAGTAAAAATAAAACTATGCCTAAAATGTTTAATTACAACACTTATGCAGATAATAATTCTTTATTTAATACTCCGCCTACATTTGCTATTTATGTATATGCAAAAATTATGAAATGGATTAAAGCTAAAGGCGGACTTGATGCAATTAATCAAGAAAATGAAATAAAAGCTAAATATCTTTATGATATTATTGATAATAGTAATTTTTACAAAGCTTATGTAAATAATGATGATAGATCAGTTATGAATGTTTGCTTTACTACAGGAAATGATGAATTAGACTTAGAATTTTGGAGTAAAGCTGCTAAAGAACACAATATGCTAGGTTTAAAAGGTCATAAAAAACTTGGCGGATTAAGAGCTAGTATTTACAATAGTGCTAGTTTAGAAAAAGTTAAAATTTTAGGCGAATATATGAAAGAATACGAAAGGGTTCGTGGATGAAAAAAGGCTTTTCATTAATTGAGCTTATATTTTCTATGGTTGTAATTGGAATTAGCTTAGCAGCTATTCCAAAAATAGTTAATGCTAGTTTAGAAGGCGATGAGGTAGGTTATAAACAAGAATATTTTTATGTAGTAAAAGAACTTTATGGACTTATTAGAAATCTACCTTATGATAATTCTAATATAGCTTATGATGAATACAAAATCAATAGCTTATTATCTCAATATATATTAACTCCTGCTTTACAAGGTAAGATAACTTATAAAGTTGATGAGCTAAATCAAATTAATATTAATTCAAGATATTATGCTACTCCATATGTTAATCCATTAGTAAAAGCAGTTGCAAATATCAATAATATTTCTATAAATAATCAAAAAAATGTAAGCTTTTCTAATGTTTTAGGTCAAAATATAAATTATGTATATGGTCAGTATTTAATAGACGATCGTACAAAAAAAGGCGAATCTTTAAGAGTAGATTCATCTTATAAATTTGGTTTTAAAACCCCTACTGATTGTGCTATATCAACAAATAGTATATGTGGAGATATAGGCGGGACTAGCACAATGTATGTAGGTCAAATGCAGATTTTAGATGGGACTGACAATCCTGTTGTATCATTTGATGTATTTTTTAATAAATTTGGAAGATTAGATAGTATTTATAGTCAATATGCAATGAAGACTAGTGATACCACTTGGGATAGCACTAATGAAGCAAAATTAAAAAATTATTTAAGTTTATAAGGAAGTAGATGAAAAAGGCTTTTACGATAATAGAATTAATTGTTGTTATTGTTATTTTAGGAATAATTGCAGGGCTTGGAATAGAGATTATTAAATTTTCTTACGATAACGAACAAAGAGTTAGAGCATTAAATGAACTTGAGCTTAAATCTCAAGCTACTATGGACTTTTTAACAACACACCTAAACAATGCCATTAAAAATAGCTTTAGACTTAAAAAAGCTGAAAATTCTGAATGTGTAAATTCTGTAACTGATTGTAAGTTTGTTTTTAATATTGAAGATGATTCTTTAAAGAATGATTTTAAGATTTTTGAATGGGCTAGGATTGCTATTATTGATAAAAAGCATAATAAATGGGACGGACTTAATGAAACTAAAAGTGTTGTTCATGCAGCTGTAAATGATAAAGCAAGTTGCTATGATGGAACAAATTATTTTAATTGTTTTTCTCATAAGCAAAAAGGTATTAATACTAAAATTATTAATTCGTATTCTTTAGGAGATAAGTTAGGTGTATATTTTTTAGGGGATAATATAGCAACTTCAACTTCTTTTATGGAAAAAGATTTGTATGATTTAGAAATAGCTGAAAGAAATGTTGGTAGTGGTAAGAAAGAAGATTATGCAAAAATTGAACTAAAACTAAGTGATAAGATTTTTACAATTAGTAATGTATATGTATTAGTTGATAAGATTGAAGGTATTAAGTTTGAAGATGGTGAATTAAAATATTATAGTTATGATTTTAAAGATAAAAAACCAAATTTCGCAACAAATACCATTGATAAAGTAACACTTGTAAATAATGTTAGTGATTTTATTATTAGCAATAATAATGGCGTTACTAAAATTAAATTATGCTTAGAAGTAAATGATTTGCCAGGTAGTTTTATTACTAAAAAGACAAGCCTTAAAGTTTGCAAAAGTGGGGTAATAATATGAAAAAATCAGGTTTTAGTATGATAACTGCTATTATATTTATTATTTTAGTAAGCGTTGTTGGAGTTTTAACCCTACAATCATCAAAAAGCACCGTATCATTTGCAGCTAGAGCTTATCTTAAAGAGCAAGTTGAACTTATAATGGACGGGGCTAGAGCAAAGGCATTAAGTAGATGGTTTGAATCAGGCGATCCTATAGTTAATTCAGGTATTATGTCAAACGCAAAAATAACCGAGAATTACTATTACCCTAGTAATAGTGATAGAAAATATTTAATCACAATAGAATATACAAAAGTTGATAGTTCTAAGGCGTTAAAATTTGATAAAAACACCGTTTTAGCAAGAATTAGTGTTGAGACAGGAGAAGCTTTATCAAAAGTAGCAAAAATTAGATTAGTAAGAGATTACACAATAGGAAATTAAAGGAAATATTATGCAAAAGCAAGTTTTATTAAGCTATGGTGGTGGCGGAGATGAGATGAATGAGTTTTTAAATAATTTTATTTTAAAACATATTCATGCTGATAATTCTCAAGGACTTAGCGAAGATGCTGCTGTGTGTGATGGTTTTTCTAAAATCGCTTTTTCAACTGATTCTTTTGTGCTTGATCCAATTTTTATTAATGGTGCAAATATAGGTAAAATCGCAGCTTGTGGTTCTATAAATGATGTTTTGATGATGGGAGCAAAGCCTAAATATCTTACTTTAGGTCTTATTTTAGAAGAAGGTTTTTTACTTGATGATTTAGCAAAAATATTAAATGATTTATCAAATACTGCAAAAGAATTTGAAGTAGGAATTAAGTGCGGGGATTTGAAGGTAGTTCCTAAGGGTAAGGCTGATAAGATATATATAAATACAACTTGTATAGGCGATGCAAATGGATTTATTAATAATAATAAAATTAGCACAAAAAATATAAAAGAAGGCGACGCTATTATAGTAAGTGGTGATTTAGGAAGGCATGGAGCTTGTGTAATGGCTGCTAGATTTGGTTTTAACTACGATATTATGAGTGATGCAAAATGTTTATATAGTGAAGTAAGAGATATTTTAAAATACGATATAAAATGTCTAAGAGACGCTACTCGTGGTGGTTTATCTAGCGTGTTAAATGAATTAGCAAAATCAAGTGGCTTGGAATTTATAATCAATGAAAGTGATATTGGTATAAGTGATGGGGTTTTAGGGCTTTGTGAATTATTAGGATTTGATGCTTTAGAATTAGCTAATGAAGGAACATTTGTTTGTATTTGTTCTAAAGAAGATGCACAAAATGTATTAAAAGAATTAAAAAAATACAATGATTTTGCAAATATAATAGGTGTAGTGCATAAGTCAAAAAGCCCATCAGTAAAGCTTAATAATAGCTATGGTGGAAGTAGGATTTTACAAATGCCAAAAGGCGAATTATTGCCAAGGATTTGCTAATGCATGAAATGGCAATTGTTAATAATCTTTTAGATGAGTGTGAAAGAATTAGAATCAATAATAAAGCTACAAAAATTACTAGAGTAAGAGTTAGTATAGGTAGGCTTAGTGGGGTTGAAGAGCATTATTTTAAAGAAGCTTTCAATGCTTTTACTAGCGATAATAATTCAAGCTATTTCAATGCTAAATTAGAAGTAGTTTTAAAAGAACTTGAACTTTTTTGTAAAGATTGTAATTGTAGTTTTATTCAAAATAAAAATGAGTTTTGTTGTAAAAATTGCTCTAGCAATAATGTTGAGATTAAAAGTGGCGATGAATTATTATTAGAGCAAGTTGAATTAGAGTAATTTTAGTTATCAATTAGGTATTTATATACTATATCTTGGCGTTTTGAGATTTGGTTTATAAAATACTTAATTCTCTCATCGTTTGTTAGAATTTTATCATCTATTTCATCATAAAAATAATAAGGCAAGTCATTGCTTATATTTTCCATCATTTTAAATCTAGTGATTAAAATTCCAATATCTGATTGTTCTTTTAATTGGATTTTATTATATTTTGAATATAAATACTCATTTAATGATATACATAAGTTATTCATTTCCAAAACTGCTTCTAGTAGCCTAATTTGTTCAATTTTATTATGTTTGTTTCTGCTTTCGTATAAAAGGTTTTTAAGGCTTTTAATATTTAATAAAATTTTATTTTCATAATTTAAATAATCTTCTTTTTTAATAACAGCACTTAAGAAGTTTTTAAGATTATTTATTGCGTCTTTTAAAGTAGGTTTTATATCATCTTCGCTTTTGCTAGGCCAAAGATACGAAAAGGTATAAACTATAAAAAACGCTACAATAAAATCAATTAATCTATATACAAGTAATCTTTCATAATCAAGTCCTAAACTCGCAAATAAAATAGCAAGATTTAGCATAATAAAAATAGTTGCTATAAAATATGGAAAATGCTTAAAATATATACAAGCAAAATATGATAAAAATAGCACTACAAAAATTAATTTTGAATGTATTGAAAAAATAATTAAAAGTCCTAATGCAAAGCCTATGAGTGCTGCATAAATGGTTTCTTTATTATTAATTGTAGTTGAATTGATGGTTTCTTTAAACATTGTAAAAACACCCATCGCTATCCAAATTCCGTGGTCAATTTTGAAAAATAATGCTAAAAATAACGAAAACGAAGTTGCTAATGCAACTTTTATTGAGAATTTAAAATACTTATTATCAAAATGAAACTTTTCTAAAATAGTTTTAATTGTGATTTTTTTATCTTTTGGTTTTAAGGTTAATTGTTTTGCTCCACCTTGTTTAAATAATTCAAGCTTGTAATAAAGAACCTCTACTAAGGTGCATAATATTGGTAAGGTATTTAATTGTTTTAATCTATCAAGACAAAATGATTTGAGATTGACTTTTTCATCTTTAAATATCTTTTTTAATTCTTCAAGATTAAAAATAATTTCATTTTGAATATTTTTTATATGAGCGTTTTTTGAATTTTGTTTAAAAAATGTCCTTAGTGAAAATAAAGCAAGTGCTATTTCTTCACACTTTAGCAAATAAAACATAGCCATTTCTTGGTGTCTTATAAGGCTTGAGTCTTTTATATTTACTGATTTACTTTCAAAAAGTCTTTTAAATTCATTTATCCTTGTTACGAATAAATTTTGCCACATTTCATATTTGCTATTTGTCATATTTTCGCTCATATAAATCAAATCATTTAAAAGCATTATAAAACTTCTTCTAGTAAATCCACCATAAGTATAAAATGCAAAAGTTCTAAAAATAGTTGCTACGCAAGAGCCAATTAATGTCGCATAAAATACTTCTAAAGAATCAAAATTATTTAGACTAGCACTAATTAACATAGCCATAACAAGTAAGGTTGCATATATGCCAACTTTTAGTGCGTCTTGTGAAATTGCACCTGCAAAAATAACAGCGAAAATCCAAATAAAACTAGGAATTGCCATAAAAAAATCAAGTTTGATTAAATAAGGAACTACTAGAGCAAAAAAACAACCAAAAAAAGTAAAAGCTAGCAAATATAATATTTTCTTAGTTCCTACCGAATTAAGATTGTTCATATAAAATATAAAAACACAAGATAAAACACTAAAAATAGTATAGTTTTCGTGAATTGTAAAATAGCTTATGATTAAGCAAATAGCAAGTCCAACGCAAGCTTTCATAGCGTATAGTAATGAAAAATTACTAGGGTCGTATTTATGAAAATACACTTTTAATTTTTGATACGAATTAATAAAATATTGTTTATTTAGTTCCATATTGCACTTCAAAATAATTTGTAATTTTATTTTTAAATTGTAAAGCTTCTATTTTTCTTTTAAGCTCTTTATTTTCTTCGCTTAATACTTCTCTTTTATCTTTTAATTGAGCATAAACTTTACTTGATTCATAGAGTTGAAGTCTAACCCAAACTAAGCTAATTGATATAATCATTATTATAAAAAATAATAATATTAGCCTTTTGTTAAAACCTAAAATAGAATAATCTTGGTATTTATTTATTAGTAATTCTTCTTTTTCTTCTGTACTTGTTCTTATGTTTTTCATTATTTTAAATAAAATGCTCTAAGTTTTGCACAACTTGACCTAGAATTATATTTTATTTCTTCTTTGCTAGGTTCAATTGGTTTTTTAGTAATAATTTTTCCTAAGGAATGGTTATTACCACATTCACATCTAATTGCAAATTCATCACAAATGCAATTATTTGCCCATTTTTTAAAAGTGTCTTTTACTATTTTATCTTCTAAAGAATGAAAAGTAATTATACAAATTAGACAATTTTTAAATTCTTTCAGTTGCTCTAAAAATCTTTTAAGCACTCCTAATTCATCATTTACTTCAATTCTAATTGCTTGAAATATTAAAGTTTTTAGGCTTACACTACGATTATTTAACTTTGCATTTCCTATTATTCTACTAAGTTCTTTGCAAGAGTTAATAGGTCTATTTTTGATAATATTTGAAGCTATATCAGAAGCTAGTTTTTCTGGTAATTCTGCGTAATTTTTAAAAATTTCACTTAGTTGCTTGCTAGTATAGGTATTAATTAGAGTTTTTGCATCAAAATCTTTATTTTTATCCATTCTCATATCTAATTCATTAGAATCAAAAGAAAAACCCCTATCATCTTTATCTAATTGCAAACTAGATACTCCAATATCTGCTAATACACCTTTAATTTCATTTTTGTTATTAATGAAAGAAAATATATTTTCATAATTTGTTTTATAAATTTGAATATCTACATTAAATTCTTTTAATTTTTCTTTAGAATAATTGATGGCTTCTATATCTTGGTCACACGCTATTAGATTTAGTTTATTATTATTTTTTAATATAGCACTAGCGTGTCCTGCATAGCCCAAAGTCGCGTCAAGATAATAACCATTATCTAAATCTTTAAATAATTTAACTACTTCATCTTTTAAAACGGGAATATGAATTTGCAAATGCTTACCTTGTAATTTAATATTATATATATAATAAATAAAACTTTTTAACAAGGATATAATAATGTTTGCTGAAATCAAAAAATACGCAAAAATAATGTATGAAAAAGACTTTATATATGGACTTAATGGTTCTATATCTTCAAGATTTGAAGATAATGCGTTTTTAATAAACAAAAATACAATATTTAATGATGATAATTCATTCTTTATTAAATTATTATTAAATGAAAATTATAAACAATATGATGCTTGTAAATATGTAAAATTACATTCAAAAATATATAATTCTTTTTCACAAGCTAAAGTGATAGCCGTAGTTTGCACTAAAGATATAATGAAAATATGCAATGGTTCAAGTTTGAAATATCAAAATCAAAATATTTTTATAGAAAATGAATTAATTTTGCAAGATATGAATGTTTTAATAGATAAATTAAGAAAAAATAAATCTAATTTTTTAATGATAAAGAATTTTGGATTATTGATTTTTGATAGAGATTTTAATGGTTTATTTTCTAAAATTTTTGATATAGATTTGCAGGCTAAAATTTCTTTATAAATTAAATCTTTGTTAATGCTTATAAGATAGGATTTTTCTTTAAAAACACTTGAAATTAGGATAAATAATGATTACTTGGATGCAGCGTCATAAAAAATATTTAGTTGTTACAATTTGGATTAGCGTTATAGCATTTGTTGGTGCAGGAACTGTTGGTTGGGGTAGTGTAGATTTAAATAGTTCAAGAAGCAAATATGTAGCAAAAGTAGGAAATTTAGGCGTAACACATAAAGAATTTAATGATAAATATAGCGAATTATTTTATATTCAAAATCAATTATCTAATGGTGAATTAACAGAAGAACAAGCGTTAAAATTAGGACTGGATAAACAAGCATTAGTGGAATTAATAAGAGAAAAATTATTATTAAATTATGCTTATGATTTGGGATTTTATGCTAGTGAAGAAGAAGTTGTAAAAACAATAGCTAGCTATGAGTTATTTAATAAAAGTGAAGAAGATAAAACATTTGATAAAAGTAAATATTTAACATATTTAAAAAATTTAAGAATGAGTGAAGCAGATTTTGCTAATCAAATTAAAAATAAATTAGAAATTTCTAAATTATTAAAATTACTAGCAGTTCCAGCAAATAAAGAAGAATTAGAAATCGCAAATGCTAGTTTAAATATGCAAGATGAGATAAATTTAAAAATTATAGATTTGTCTAAAGAAGAAGATAAAATCAAATTAAGCGAAGATGAATTAAAGTCTTATTGGCAAGAACATAAAGATGAATATAAAACTGAACTATCATATGATTATTCTGTATATACATTAAATCCTAATTTAGACAATTTAATTGAAAGTGATATGAAAGCTTATTGGGAAAATAATAAATTTAATTATAAAGATGAAGAAGGCAAAATTAAAGAATATGAACTAGCAATAAATGATGTTAAGATAGATTTTGCTTTAAGTTTGTTAGAAAAAGAAGCTAAACTTGATTACATTAAGTTAAAAAATAATGAAATTAAATTCCAATCAACTACAAATCAAAATGCTTATTCTGAATTAGTTTTACAAAATAAAGATTTAAAAGTAGGTGAAATGAGTAAGCCTTTTATTATGGATAATAAATATTACATAGTAAGACTTGATAAAATAAATCAGCCAACTGCTTTAGAATTTGAAAAAGCTAAAATGATGGTAGAAGAAGATTTAAGAGAATTAAAATTTAAAGAATTATTGTCAAATACAGGCGAAGAAGAATTAAAAAAAGATAAAATTAATGGCAAAAATATAGGTTTTATATCTAAAGTTTCTAAAAATAATACCGATTTAACAGATACAGAATTTTTTACATTTGTGAGCGAGTTATTTTTGAAAAATACTAAAAAATCTTATGTGCTTTTAAATGATAAAGTATTAGTATATGAAATACTTTCTCAAAAATTAGTTGATAATACAAGTGAAAAGAATAATACTGATTTAAGTAATGAGTTGAAAAATATTAATTTTACTCTTATGCTTGATGATTTAATAAAAGAATTAGATAAGCGTTATGAAATTAAAAATTATTATAAAGGTAGTGAATTTTGAATATTTTAGCTATTGATCTTGGTTCTAGTTTAATAAAAGTAGCTATTGTTAGTTTTGATGGGGAAGGTATCAAAGTAGTTAGTGTTGCCAATACACAAACTTACGGAATTAAATCTGGAAAAATTACAAGCATTAATGACGCAAGTAATTCCATTAAAAAAGCAGTAAATAAGGTTAAGGAAAATTTAAGTATTAATATAGATAAAATTGCTGTTTCTGTTAGTGGAGCTTATACAAATTCTGTAACTGGATATGCTGATATAAGGCTAGATGCTAATGGCTCGGCAATTACGATTAAGGATATAGAAAAAGCAATTAATGCTGCTAGAACATCTGCAGATATTCATAGCGATCAAATTCCAATTCATATACTACCTTATAGATTTAGAGCGAATAATACTGATAATATTGAAGATCCACTTGGTATGATGGCTTCAAGCTTTAGGTTGGAAGCTAATATTATTACTATGAATAAAAATGATTATGAAAATATAAAGCAAATATTATCAAATGCTGATATAAAAAACTATGTTTTAGTATCTTCTATATATGCTAATTCAATTTATTGTTTAAATAACGATGAAAGAGAAAATGGTGTTGCTATCATTGATTGTGGTTCGCAAGTATGTGATATTGCAATATATGCTTATAATTCAATTATATGGATGTATTATTTTCCTTTTGGTTCTTGGCATATTACAAGCGATATTGCTAAATATCTTACCGCTAGCAATGAGGTTGCAGATAAAATTAAATTACAATTTTCTTTATTTAAAGATGAAGAAAATAGCACTCATGTAGAATATTACAAAACCGGTTCTCAAACTCTTGATAGAGTATCTGTTGAATCAGTTTCAAAGTGTGTAAATATGAGACTTACAGAAATGCTTGAATGTATATATGCTAGCATAGATGATAGTCCTTATGAGAAATTTTTCTCAAGAGTAGTTTTAACTGGAGGTTGTTTCAAAATAGACAATATGGCTGAAAGAGCAACTCCTAAATTTAACAATAAAGCCGTAAGAACCGTTATAGAAAAAAATAGCGTATTTTATGGGGATAATGAGATTTTTACTATGCCTGAATATACATGTTTATTAGGCCTATGTATGTATTCTTGTGGTTTTCATACTAAATACGAGCTTAATTCTAGTGGTGTTTTATTAACTAGACAAAAAACCACAGAATTAGAAAAAATCATAGATTTTTCGGTAGATAAAGAAATAGAAACTAAAAACAATACTTCTTATTACACAAATATAGATGTTAAGGAACAAAAATTGCTTAAGATTGAAAAAAATGACAAAGATGAAGTATTAGAGTCATTAAAGATTAGTTCTAATGAAGAAAAATCTGAAGGCGTTTTTGCTAAATCTTGGAAGAAAGTTTGTGCTTATATAGAAAGGATATTTTAAGAAATGGATTTTGATATTTTAGGTGATAATATAGATTTTAAAGTAATGGAGAGTGAAATGGATTGCGGCGTTAAGATAAAAGTAATTGGTGTTGGTGGAGCAGGTGGAAATATGATAAATCATATTGTAGAAACTTGTGCTAGTTCTTTAAAAGTTGATATTTCTAATGTAGATATTATGATTGCAAATACTGATATTCAAGATATAAATAGGTCAAAAGCAAACATTAAAATACAATTAGGACCAAAGAAGACAAATGGTCGTGGAGCTGGTGCAAATCCTGAAATAGGTAGAATTTCAGCTGAAGAAGTTGAAGATGAAATTAAAGAACGCTTAGCAGGAACAGAATTATTATTTATCGCCGAAGGTCTAGGTGGTGGAACTGGCACTGGTGCAGGTCCAGTAATTGCTAAAATTGCAAAATCTTTAGGCATACTTGTTGTTTCTGTTGCTACATTCCCATTTAGCTATGAAAAAGCTAGAATTAAAGCTGCTGAAAAAGGATTAGAAGAGCTAAAAAAAGAAAGCGATTGCGTTATATTAATCCAAAATGATAAGTTAAAATTAGTAGTTCCAAAAACTTTAAATACTAGAGAAGCTAACAAATTTGCTAATGATGTTTTAGTAAATGCTGTAACCGGCATAATTAAAATGTTATTAATTGAAGCTGATACTAATATAGATTTTGCAGATGTTACTTCTGTTATGAGCCATCGTGGAACAGCACTTATGGGAATGGGAAGAGCTGAAGGTGAAAATGCTATTAAAGAAGCGTATGCAAATGCAATTGATTCTCCATTATTAGAAAATTATACAACTAACCTACAAGATGCTAAGGCTATGATAGTATTTTTTAGCTATGGTGAAAATATTCCTTTCTTCCAACTTGTTGAGACAATGGAAGAGATTTCAAATTCTAGTAACGAAGATTTAAATGTATTCTGCGGACATGTATTAGATACTAGCTTGCCAGCTGATGCTGTTGAAGTTACTATTATAGCTACAGGTTTTGATGAAACAAGAGCACAAAAAGCTAAAATTGAGCAAGAGAGCAAAAAGCGTGAAGAAGAGTTAAGCTATAAAATAGTTCAACCTGAAATGCAAAAAGTAAGTGGTGGAACAATAAAAGTAGATTATAAAACTAGAGATTTTAACGAACCTGCATTCGTTAGAAATGGTCAAGATTAATATAAAAAATTGGCTTAAAATGTTGCTACAATTTTATTTATGGGGGACAAAATATCCCCCAAATGTCCCCGCAATATTTTTTGCATATATTTATTTAAAAAGATTTTAAAAGTATTTTAAAGTCGATTTAATGGGCTTTTATAAAGATTTTGTAAAGTATGTTGTAAAGGTTTTTTAAAAGCATTTTATGAAATGTAAAGCAAAAACTCTTATTTTATACACTTTGTAAAGCACTTACATTTTACAAAAATCAAGCTTAAATAACGAGCACATAAAGCTTTCAACTTATTTTATATCACTTACATTCTTTACATAAGTTTATATAATAAAAAATCTAGCAATGATTAAAAACCCATTGCTAGATTTTTTTTTCTAAAAGCAAAATAAATTAAGATTAATTGTAAAAATGCTAAAAATAGTATTAATTTTATAGAATTTAAAAAGCCAATTTCGTAATTATTATTAAAAATTATAGATATTATCATCACAGCATAGCTTCCAAAACTTTGTTGAAAAGTATTTATATAATTATTTGCATTTGTTTTATCTTTAGAAATTTTTATAGAGTAAGAAATTAAAGCACTCATAGATAAGCCTTGTGCGAAAGCATAAATTAAATAACATATTGAAAGATTTAATAAGGTTTTTTCTTCAATATTTAATAATAAAATATTTGCAATTATTATGATAAAAATACCTAGCAAACTTAATTTAAAAGAGCCAAATTTATCGCTTAAATATCCGCTTATTGGAGATAAAATAGCAGCAATTAATGAGCCTAAAAGCATTACTTTACTAGCTTCAAAATTATCATAATTTTTATTCATAATTAAATAATTCGGTAGTATTAATGAGTAGCTTAAAGCAAAAAACTGCATTAAAAATACAATTAAAGTAGATGAGAAAAATTGCAAATTCTTAGCACTTGCAATAATTTTGCTTTTATTTAGCATAAAAATAATTAAAATACTAAAAAATAAAATATAAATATATTTAATACTTATAGCAACACTAATCACTAGCAATACAATTAATATATATTCTTTTAAGTCTAATTTATATTTTGTTTCAAGATTTGGAATATTTTTAATTCCTAAAACAAAGGCAAAAACCAAAAAAGGTATTAAAAATATAAAAATATCTTTAAACTGAAAATATTTCATAATAAATCCACCATAAATTGGCCCAAAACCAGGTGCAGTCGCTACTAAAAATATACAAAATCCCATCAAAAATCCGAAGTATTTTTCACTAGCTTTAAAAATTACCATATTAAACATAAGTGGTAGAGCAATACCTGCAGCAATTCCTTGTAAAAATCTAGCAAAAACTAAAATATAAAACTCACCTGCGCTTGAGCAAATTATTAGGCTTATTAAAAATAATAAATTAGTAAAAATAAAAAGTTTTTTAGTATTAATTTGATTTACTAAATATGAGCTTAGTGGCATTGTAAGTGTGATTGCTAGTAAAAACATAGAAGTAAGTAAAGAAGCTTTATTAATATCAATATTAAAAGTTTGTATTAAATAAGCAAAAGTTACATTTAAAGAAGTTTCAATTAATACGCTTAAAAATGATATTAAGCCTAAAGATATTAGGCTTAAAATTAGATTTTTATTCATTAAAATCAATTACATATCTAAAAGAATTTGAATTATTCAATAAGTCATCATAAGCTTTATTGATTTCATCAGGTTTTATGATTTTAACTTCTGGATAAATTGAGTGTTTTAATGAAAATTCAAGCATTTCTTTAGTTTCTTTAATGCCACCTATTAATGAGCCATAAATTTTCTTATGACTTACTCTAATTAAGGCATTTAGACTAATTGATACTTGCTCGTTTATTGGTGGTAAGCCAACGATTGCCATTTCTCCGCCGTATTTTAAAGCTCTTGCATATGCTAAGACATCGTATTTACTTGGAATTGTGCTAATTATTACATCAAATTTTTTATCAACCTTATTAATATCATTATAATAATTACTTGCTCCAAGTTTAATAGCTGCTTCTTTTTTAGTATCGTTTCTAGCTATTACACTAACATTTGCACCCATTGCTTTTGCGTATTTAAAAGCCATTACACCCAAGCCCCCAAATCCTGCGATTGCTACATCCATACCTTTACTAACTTTAGAGAATTTAAGTGGAGAATAAGTAGTAATTCCTGCACAAAAAAGTGGAGCAATTAGTTTTAGTGGAGCATTATTAGGAACTTTAATTGCATAGTTTTTATGAACTTTTATATAATTTGAATATCCGCCTTTAGTAATTTCTGAATTATTAAAATAATCAACACTATTATAAGTCCAAACAGCACCTTTTTGACAAAATTGCTCATTTGAGTTTAAACAAGCATCACATTCACCACAAGAATTAATCAAACAACCAATTCCCGCGTAATTTCCTATTTCAAATTCTTTTACATTTTTACCGATTTCAACTACTAAGCCAACTATTTCATGACCTGGAACTATAGGATATTTTGTAGCTTTCCATTCGTTTTTAGCAGCGTGAATATCGCTATGGCAAATCCCACAATACATAGTTTTAATCAATATCTCATCATCTCTTAAAGCACTTCTTTTAAAAGTAATTGGCTTAAAATTAGCACTTTCATCATAAGCTGCAAAGCCTTTAGTTATAATTTCACTCATATTTTTTCCTTATTTGCAAGTTAATTCTAAAGTAGCGTTTAATTTAAAATCACTATCTTTTTCTATTGGTGTATCATCGTATTTATAATCAGCACCTAATATTTGATTTTGTGCTAATTCATAATGTTTTATTGATTTTATTTCACAAATTTTATTTGTAAGATTAGAATATTTATCTTTTATACCTATAGCTTTTTTAAATATTTCATCATACAATTCTTGTTTTATTATGCTTATTTCTTCTTTACTAACTGATAGATTTAAGGCAGGAGAATTAATTGTAATATACTCATTATTAGCTAGTATGTTATCTATATCTTTTAATAAATTCTTATAGTTTTGATATTCTTCTTTTTTAAACTCGCATCTTAAAGCAGAATCAAATTTATAACCATTTGGAATATTCATTCCATCTTGATAGGCTATATTAGGTTGCAATATATAGCTTCCACCTTCACATAAATTACTTTCTTTTACTCTTTCTAATACCTTAGAGAACAATTCTTCTATTTCATTCTTTTCATTTTCATTTAGATTTTCTTTTACACTAAGTTGTTTTGTCATAGTAAATTTTGGATTTGAAATATAAGAATCATAATTTAATCTTTTTTCTACTTCTATTATTTGCTCAATAACAATTTCATCTTTATTTATTAAATACTCATAAATTTTAGTAGATATTAATCCTAATATAAAGAATATAAATAAACTAAAGCATAAGCTAAAACCTTTTAAAAAATTTTTCATTCTATCTCCTTAAAAAATAAATTCCATAAGCATAGATTATGCCAAAAATAGCACCAAAAATATGAGCCTGCCAAGCAATATTTTGAAAAATCACAGCAGAAATTATACTAGTTACTACAATAGCTATTAAAAATCCATTTTGTCTTAAAATAATTGCAGCATAACCCATCAAAGCACTAATAGCTCCACTAGCTCCAAGTAAAATGAAATTATAATATCCCATATTTATCATTAAATAATAATACCCCAAAGATGAAATAATTGCACCTACAAAATATACAATTAGTAAGTGTTTGATATTTAAAAATCTAAGAATTTGAGATAGCATAAAAAGCATTACCATATTCATAAAAATATGCTCAAAATCTCCGTGCAAAAACGAGTAGGTAAAAAATGTATAAAAATCACTTCCATAATAAAGTGCAAAGTTATTTATAAATACAGATTTACCAAATAAAAATTCAAGTAAATAAATCAACACATTTAAAAAAATAATCGCATAAAAAACCATTTTAACCCTTTAATATTTTTAAAGTTATATAATAAATTATCATTTTATTAAAAAGGGTTAAAAATGCAAAAAAAAGTATATTTTTATGCGACCTGTCTAGCAAGTGCTGCTATGCAGAATACTATTTTAAACTCTATTAAGCTTTTAAGAAGTGCTGGAGTTGAAGTGATTTTTAAAAAAGATCAAACCTGTTGCGGTCAGCCAAGTTATAACACAGGATATTTTAAAGATACTAAAAAAGTAGCTTTATATAATGCCGAATTATTTAGTGAAGATTTGCCAGTAGTAATTCCTAGTGGAAGTTGCGGTGGTATGATGAGCCATGATTATGTTGAACTTTTTAAAGATGACGCAAATTATGAAAAAATTAAAAAATTTAGCTCAAAAGTAATAGAACTTAGTCAATATTTAGAACAAATCGGATTTAAGATAGAAGATAAAGGAGAGCCTATTAAGGTTACTTGGCATAGCAATTGCCACGCTTTAAGAGTGCAAAAAAGCATTGAAGCTTCTAAAAATTTATTAAGAAGTCTTAAAAATGTTGAATTAGTTGAGCTTAAATATGAAGAAGAATGTTGCGGATTTGGTGGGACTTTTAGTGTAAAAGAGCCTGAAATCTCAAACGCTATGGCAACTGCAAAAGTAAATGATATAGTTGAAAGTGGAGCAAAGGTTATAATTTCAGCTGATGGTGGGTGTTTATTAAACATTCGTGGAACTATTGCAAAAATGGGTCTTGATATCAAAACTTATCATTTATATGACTTTTTAGCTGCTAGAATGCAAGGAGAAAAGATATGAAAAATCATAGTGAATTAATTAAAACTAAATTAGCTGATAAACAAATGAGAGAAAATGTAAGCTCTGCAATGCACGCCTTACAAGATAGAAGAAAAAACCTAATAAATGCAAAATTTCAAGATTGGCAAGGGCTTAGAACAAAAGCACAAAAAGCTAAAAATAATGCTTTATATACCTTAAAAGATAGGGTATTAGAATTTGAAAAAAATGCTACAAAAAATGGAATGAAAGTGCATTTTGCAAATACTAAAGAAGATGCTTGTGAGATAATTTATGAGCTAATGATGGAAAAGAAAATCAGTAAAGTCTTAAAAGGCAAATCAATGGCTAGTGAAGAAATAGGCTTAAATCACTATTTAGAACACAAAGGCTTGAATGCAATTGAAACTGATTTAGGAGAGCTGATTTTACAATTAGGTAATGAAACTCCTGTTCATATAGTTGTTCCTGCAATTCATAAAAATCGTTATGAAATAGGAGAATTATTTAGCGAAAAATTAGGCGTAGATAAAGAAAGTGAGCCTGAAAAATTAAATGCAATTGCTAGAACTCATCTAAGAAATGAATTTGAAGGTTTAGAGATGGGAATTAGCGGGGTAAATTTTGCAATTTCAAGCGAAGGTGCTATTTGGCTGATTGAAAACGAAGGCAATGGTAGAATGTGTACAACTGCTCCAACTATTCATGTAGCAATTTGTGGAATTGAAAAAATAGTAGAGAGTTTTACTGATGCAGCTACAACTGATACATTATTAACTCCATCTGCTACAGGACAATTTATCCCTGCGTATAACAATATTATTACAGGCCCTAGAAAAGCTGATGAGCTAGATGGTCCTAAAGAAGTGCATATAATATTATTTAACAACCATAGAACAAATATTTTAAGTAACGAAGATTATTATGAAGCATTACGCTGCATTAGATGTGGTGCTTGTATGAACTTTTGTCCTGTATATGATAAAATCGGCGGTCATAGTTATGATGCTGTTTATCCTGGTCCAATTGGAGAAGTTATATCTCCGCAATTATTCGGTATGAAAGAGCATGGAGATATTTTAAGTTTATGTTCTTTATGTGGTCGTTGCTCTGAAGTTTGCCCTGTAAAAATCTCACTTGATAGTATGATTAGAAAATTACGCCGTGATAAGATAGGTGAAGCTGGGGACAATGCTCCACTAGGTGCAAATGAATTAGAGCATAGTGCAATGGAAAGCTATGGATTTGCTAAGTTTGCTGATATTGCTACAAGTCCAAAAATGTGGAGAGTTGCTATTGGTAACGCAAGTAAGTTTAACTGGCTATTACAAAGTCTAGGAACAAGCCTACCTGTGCTTAAAAATTGGGCTACTTATAAAGACTTACCTGAACTTAAAGGAAATATTTATAAAGAATTAGAAAACTTAGAAGGAGTTTCTTATGAATAAGAGAATTGAAGAGATAAGCAATCGCTCAAGAAATCAGATTTTAAACGCAATTGAATGTGGTGTAAGACACGAGTTAAATGATAAAAGTATAGACCCAAGTGTGCATATAAAACAAAGCGATAATCCTTTAGAAGAAACTAAAACTAAAATGAGTGAAAACAAATTTGAAGTTCATGAAGTTAGTGGCTTAGATAATGTTTATGATGAAATAAACAAAATCACAAGCTCTTATGGATATTCATCTTTAATTTATCCAAAAAGCCTAAGTGCTGATGTAGAAAAAATAAATGCAAGTAAAAAAGTTTGTTTTGATAAAAGCGTAGAAGAATTAAGAAGTGAAGTTTTTCATAGTGATTTTTCAGTGATTGATGTAGAATTTGCTATTAGTTCTCACGGGGTTGCTTGTGTAAAATCAAGTGCAAATCAACCAAGAATGCTAAGCCTTGCTCCAATGCTTTGCATTATGCTACTTGATAAAACAAAAATTGAGCCTTCACTTGCTAGTGGTCTTGCTAGAATAAAGGCTGAAAATGAGATTTTACCTACTAATATTTTATACATTGCAGGTCCTAGTAGAACATCTGATATTGAGCTTGTAACCGTTTTTGGAGTTCATGGAAGTCAAAAAGTTCATATAATATTTTACTAAAATTTACCCCTAATATTAGGGGTAAAATATTATTATTTTATATTCTAATCATTTTAAATTCTCATTTGTAATTTTTATATTTAAGCATTAATTTAAAGTATTTAATATTCTTCTAAATAAGGGGAAAATATGAATGAGAATTTAAAAATTAATTTAAAAGATAGCAAAAGAATTGTAATCAAAGTTGGCACATCAACTCTAACTTATGAAAATGGTAATTTAAACTTAGGATTAATTAATAAGTTAGCTTGGGTTTTAGCTGATTTGAAAAATCAAGGAAAAGAAGTTGTATTGGTTACTTCAGGTGCGATTGGGGTTGGTTCAAAAAAACTTGGCTTTAAGCAAAGACCTACAATTACTATGGAAAAACAAGCAGCAGCAGCAATAGGTCAAGCAGAGCTTATGCATATTTATCAAAACGCATTTGCTAATTTTAGTTCATTTGTAGCACAAGTTTTACTAACTAAAGATGATTTTGAAATAGAGCAAAGAAAACAAAATACTGAAAATACTTTAAATACTTTATTAAAATACGAAATTATCCCGATAATTAATGCTAATGATACTATTTCAACTTATGAGATTGAATTTAGTGATAATGATAGCCTTTCAGCTAGTGTTGCTTGTCTAATCAAGGCTGATTTGCTAATAATTTTAAGTGATATAGACGCATTTTATACAGCAAATCCTAAGAACAATCCTAATGCAAAAAGAATTTCTTATGTAGAAAAAATCACAGATGAGATTATGCAAATGGGCGGAGATAAAGGTAGTGAGTTTAGTATAGGTGGTATGAAGACAAAATTACAAGCTGCAAGTAATTGTGCTAAAAATGGTGTAAGAATGGCTATTTTAAATGGCTCTAATCCTATGAATATTAGCGAGTTAATTAGTGGTGCTGATATAGGAACTATTTTTGATAAGGAGTAAAAATGATTGATATTTTATGTAAGAATGCAAAAAATGCAAAGACTAAATTAGCTAAGCTTAATTCAAGTATTAAAAAAGAAGTTTTAAATTCTTGTGCTGATGAAATACTTGCAAATATTGATGGTTTATTAAAAGCAAACCTTAAAGATATTAATGATAATTCAAATCTAAAAAGTGCTTTTGTAGATAGGTTAAGACTTAATGAAAATAGAATAAATAATATGATAAACACTTTAAGAAATGTCGCTTTACTTGATGATGTAGTGGGTAGGGTGGTATTTGGAAAGACTCTAGAAAATGGTCTAAAAATGCAGCAAATTAAGGTGCCTTTAGGAGTAGTTGCTATTATTTTTGAATCTCGTCCTAATGTTTGCGTAGATGCTTTTGCACTATGTTTTAAGAGTTCTAATGTAGTGATTTTAAGGGGTGGAAAGGAAGCTTTAAATACTAATTTATTTTTAGTTTCAATTTTTCAAAAGGTATTAAAAAGATTTGATTTAGATGAGAATTTCGTTCAGATTGTAAGTGATACTAACAGGGATTTAGTAAAAGAGCTTTTAAGGGCGAATGATTATATAGATGTTGTAATTCCAAGGGGTAGTGCTAGTTTGATTAATGAAATTAAAAATAATAGTCTAATTCCTTGTATTCAAACAGGAGTAGGGAATTGCCATATTTATGTTGATTATAATGCGAAAATAGATGATGCTATAAATATTATAAATAATGCTAAAACGCAAAGACCAGGGGTATGTAATAGTGTAGAGACTTTACTCATTAATAAAAATATAGCTAGCGAAATTTTGCCTTTATTAGAAAGCAAAATGCCTAATGTAGAGCTTAGGGTTTGTGCTAAGTGTGAGAAATTTTTAAAAAATTATAAAAAGGCAAATGATAGTGATTGGGAAGAAGAATTTGAAGATTTAATACTAGCTATTAAAATCGTAGATGATATTAATGAAGCTATACTTCACATTCAAAAATACAGCACAAATCATTCAGAAGCGATAATCTCTCAAGATTATACTAATATTAATAAGTTCTTAGATGAGATTGATTCAGCAGTTTTATATGTAAATGCTAGCACTAGATTTAGCGATGGTGCGGAATTTGGCTATGCGGCTGAAATAGGAATAAGCACTCAAAAACTTCACGCAAGAGGTCCTATGGGATTAAATGAATTAACAACTACAAAATATCAAATCATAGGAAATGCTCATATTAGAAAATAAACTTAAAGCCTAAATTTTTAGGCTTTAATATAAGCGTCATTTTAATACCATCTTCATTGCTATAATAATTTTTTAAGATTTTTTCTTCTTTAAATTGAAGTTTTTTGTATAAATTAATAGCATTTATATTGCTTACTCTTACTTCTAAAAATATCTTTTCTTTATTTAATACTTTAGCATTATTAATTAGTTCTTCGCATAATTTTGTGCCTATTTTTAAACCCTTAAATTCATCTTTTATCGCTAAAGAATATATTCTAATACTATTTTTATAAGTAAGCTTCATAATATATCCAGCTACTTTTTTATCACATAAAAAAATAAATATATTTTCTTTTTTTATGTGATATAAGAAATTATTTTTACTTAACTTAAAACAATCATTTTTAAAACATTCTTCTTCAATTAGCAAAAGGTCTTTTAAATGAGTTTTAGTAGCTTTTATAATCATAGTTTTTGATATATTGTGTATTTTGGTATGATTTTTTCTGGACGATACGACATTTTAACTTTTTTTAGGTTTTCAAAGCCCATATCATCTCCTACATTTATGTATTTACAATCATATTTTTCTTTTAAAACTTTTGAAAACTCTCTAAATATAAATTGAGCACAACCTAAAGTTTCAAAATCAGTTTTTTCAATCAATACACTTGCTGTATCACTACATATTTTTTCGCCTATTGTAAAGCCTTTTAATTCATCATCAATATAAATTACTAAGCCATCTAGTCCTAATGTCTCGTAATCTTGTAAGCATTTTTTAATCGCTAATCTTTCTTGATAAATTCCATCTAAAAACGCATCTACTTCTGCTTTTGGAACATATTTAATCCTATCGCTTACCCATTTATCAAAAAGCATTTTTATATCATCGCTATGTTTTTTACAATCTAATGTCTGTAAAAAATAATTTGGATATACTCTTTTAAATTTATTAATTTCGGTTCTTTTAGTGTGATAAGCATTACCCCTAAGCTCTATTAAATCATCGCTTACATATATATAATCTGCTAATTTTTTTTCTATTATATAATTATCTAGTGAGCTAAACATAACTTCACCTTCATTTGTATGGGTAATAAATCCTTCTAAGAAGTTATCACAAACATATTCAATTTTAGAGTAATATGTAGAAGTATTGTTTTCATTCATAATCTTAAAGCATTCTGGTATGCTATCATAACAATCTTGAGGTTTTCCTAGTGGTGGTAATAACATAGATAATTCTCCACCATTCATAACAAATAAGCAAAATGTATTATTGATTATTGAATAAAATCCACTAGCTTTAGAAAGCCAAATATAGTTCGCACAAAATGAATAATCACTGACATTAACATCAAAATCCTTTAAGTATTCTTGCATAATTGGTTTTGTTTTTAAGTCAAATGATTTTAGTGTATGTCCTTGTAGTTTTATCTCTGCCACTTTAATCCTTTTTTAAAAAAATGTCGCGATTATAGGTTATTAAAGTAACTTATTAGATATAATCAATTAGCTAAATTAATTATTTTCTAAGTGTTTTATAAATAGTTCAAATTAGAGAATTTGTTAATTTTTTACTTTTATATTTTTAGAAATATATGTAGATTTTGAATATGTTAAGTTTTTTATAAATTCTCTTGTTGTGATTTAATCATATAAGTATATTTTTAAATTCATAAAATTAACTTTTTAAACATTTATAAATATTTAATGAGTATTTTTTCAATGGAATTAATTGATAAATAATTTTATATTTGTAATTTAATTTATCTTATTTTGAAAAATTTTGTTTTTAAATAAATATTTTAAAATAGGCTTTAAGTATGATTTATTTTAAGTCTATACCACGATTATTATAAATTGTAATTTATTTATGAGTTTGGCAAAACTACAATAACTAAAATATTAGGCTATTTAAATACATATTTGTATTATTAATTATTTAAGAATAATAATTTTATTAATTATTTGAAAGTGTTTAATTATGAAATTTATTTTGAGTTTTTAATATATCATTGTCCAAAAGATATTCTAAAGCGTCTTTTGAATAATTTAAGAAGTTTTCTAATTCTTTTTTTTCATTTTCATTAAAATTGTCAAGAACATAATTAATAACTTCATATTTTAAATCAGGTTTTCCAATTCCTAATCTAATTCTTTCATAATCATTACCT
Source organism: Campylobacter sp. RM12640 (assembly GCF_020137595.1). Classification (NCBI taxonomy): domain Bacteria; kingdom Pseudomonadati; phylum Campylobacterota; class Epsilonproteobacteria; order Campylobacterales; family Campylobacteraceae; genus Campylobacter; species Campylobacter sp. RM12640. The sequence continues at coordinate 70,874 of NZ_JACGAU010000002.1, read as the reverse complement.
ATAAAGTTATCTATGGATTTTAATCCATTATGACCACCAGAACTACCACCTTTTTTAATTTTTAGCTTAGAAAAATTTATATCCATTTCATCGTGGCATACAATTATTCTTTCTGGTTTATAAAAATCTACAACCTTCTTTACACTTTCCCCTGAATTATTCATGTAGGTTAGTGGTTTGAGTAGTAATATATTTTGTTTTTTATAAAGTTCTCCATTGCAGTTTAAACTTTGTTTAGTGTAAGAAGAGCTAAGTAATTTATCAATTAACATAAAGCCTAGGTTGTGGCGAGTATTTGCATATTTCTCGCCAGGATTTCCTAAGCCTACTACTAAAATCATCTAGCTTTTTCAACTCCAACAACAGCTACACGACCAGCGTCAATAATTTTTACATTATCAGCAACTTTAATATCTCTTACTAATAAAGCATCACCAACATCTAAATCAGTTACATCTAATGTAAAGTTATTAGGTAAATTTTCTGCTTTACATTTTACTTTTAAGCGGCGTTTTGATTGAATTAATACACCTTTATTTTTAAGACCTTTTGCAGTTCCTACAACTTTTACTGGAACCATATAAAAGCTCTCAACACCTTTTAGTGCTATTTTTAAATCAACGTGCTTAATTTCGCTAGTTACTGGATGGTGTTGATAATCAACAATTACAACTTCATAAGTTTTACCATCAACACTAACAGGGAAAATTAATCCGTCTTTTTTACGAACTTCTTTAATAAATTCGTTTGTTTTAAATACCGCATGGATATTTTCAACGCCTTTGCCATAGATATTAGCAATTAGCATACCATCTTGTCTAGCAGCTTTAGCTGACTTTCTACCAATACTCTGTCTAATTTGTCCTTCTAACATAAAATGTCCTTTCAAAAAAAATAAGTGTAAATAATACTATAAAAAGTTTAATAAAAATATTATTCTTCTTGAGAAGCAAGTTTAAATTGAAAACCAGTGCTTACATTAGATGATGATTTTTTAGCTTCTCCAAATTTATAACCATCAATTAATACTTTCAAGTCATTTGCATTACTTGCTTTATCATACGCTTCTTCTTCTGTAATTCTTCCTGATTTATATAGCATTAGCAAATGTTGGTCAAAACTTTGCATTTTCATTGTGCCTTCTTTTAATACATCACCTATTGAGTTTTCTCTACCTTCTAAAATAAGTCTTTTTATACGCTCATTTCCTCTTAAAACTTCAATAGCAGCTGTTCTTTTTCCATCTGTGGTTTTACATAATCTTTGAGAAATAACAGCCTTTAATACTCCAGAAAATGAACTTCTAATTCTGTTTTGCTCTTCTTTAGGGAACATTCCTAAAACCCTATTTAATGTTTCTTGTGCATTAATTGTGTGAAGTGTGCTTAAAACTAAGTGTCCTGTTTCTGCTGCGTGCATTGCTACTTCAATGGTTTCTAAATCTCTCATCTCACCTACTAGAATAATATCAGGGTCTTCCCTTAAAGCTGCTCTTAGTGCATCTTGAAAACTTAAAGCATCTTGTCCTATAGCTCTTTGATTTACTATTGATTTTGCAGGTTTATATTTAAATTCAATTGGGTCTTCAATAGTGATAATATGTCTATGGTAGTTTTGATTAATATATTCAATGATTGAAGCAAGTGTAGTCGTTTTACCACTACCAGTTGGTCCTGTAACTAATATTAATCCCCTTGTTTCTGTTGTTGTTATATCTTTAATAACTTCTGGCAGTTTTAATGCTTCAAAACTTGGCATAGTATCAGGGATTGTTCTAAAAACAGCACTAGGTCCATTCATTGTAAAAAACAAATTCACACGAAAAGAACCTTTATATTTAAATTTATCTTTATTTTTAGGCTCATAAGAAAAGTCTATATTTTTATTATCTACAAATCTTGTAAAATCTCCTCTTGTTAGGGCTTTACATAAATCTAACATATCTTCTCTTGATATAATATCAGGTGCTATTTCGCTAATTTCTCCATTTACTCTACCTTTTGGATTTAGGTTTGAGCTAAGGTGTAAATCACTTCCACCAACTTCAATTAAGGTATTTAACCAACCATCTAAATTATCTCTTAATTCCCAACGAATATTTTCTAAATCTATTTCCATTAATAACCTTTAAAGACTTTCTAAAATATCTATATATGCTTTTTCAAATTGGATTAATCCATCTTCTAAAAGTTTTTTGCAAGCGGCATTATACTCAATTTCGTTTATAGTTGAGAATATAAAATCTTTTGAATTTGAAATTATTTCTTGATTTAAATTCTTTATAGTTTTACTAGGTTTATAGGCATTTATAGCATTAATTGGAGCTGTATTTATAGTGTTATTAAATTCTAGTTCTTTTAAATAATAATCTTTACTTAAATCATTACTTTTTGTTCCTGTACTTGCAAATAAAGCTCTTATATTTTCACTACCAACTTTAGATGCTGAATAAATTGCGTTTTGAATTCCTATTTGGTTTTTAACGCTAAATCTATTATTTAATAAGCTATCAACTCTGCTTACAAAAATACTAACTACACCTTTATTAATTATTCTATTAGGATTTTTTGCTTTATACTTTTTCATACCTTGTGCTATTGCGTCATTACATTTTTTTGCTTGTTCGTAAGAAAAAATCAGCGTAGCATTTATGCTAATTCCATAACTTGCCAATGTATTCATAACTTCATATCCTGCATTAGTTGCCGGCACTTTTATCATTAAATTTGGCATATTTATTAAATTAGCAATCTTTAAACCTTCTGCAATACTAAGACCTGCATTATTGCTATTTAGTGGATTTATTTCAAAACTAATAAAACCATTATTGCTATCTTTTGCATATAAATGGCTCATTTTAATAGCTGCTTTTTTAATATCTTCTAAGGCTAGAGTTAAAAATAATTCTTCTTTATTTTTTATATTTAATTGCTTAATTCTTTCTTTATAATATACTGAAGTAGTAATTGCATTTTTAAATATACTAGGATTACTAGTAGCACCATTTATAGTGCCACTAGCTAGCATTTGTAAAAATTCATTATCTAAAAAACTATTTTCAATAAAATCACACCAAATGCTATATCCACTCATTAAAAATCCCTTTTCATTAAAGCTTCAACTTTTAATATAGTTAAAATACTATTTTCTTGTTTGCCAATTCCATCAATCATACCTTTTTCTTTAAGTAAAGTTTCAGGTGGTTGGTCAATATTGCTTTCTTTAATTTTGATAGCTTCTGTTAATTTATCAATAACAAAACCGATATTTCCTTCTTCACCTTTTAAAACTATATATCTTGTATGTTGAGTATGTTTTGAACTACCCAAGCCAAAACGCTTTGCAAGGTCAATTAATGGAATTACATTACCACGCATATTGAATACTCCTAATACATAATCAGGAACGCTAGGAACTCTAGTGTATTCAATAGGCTTTATGATTTCTTGTATGCTTAGAATTGGAATTGCATACTCTTCTTCATCAATCATAAATCCTACTAATTGTCTAATTTGTTCTTCTTTTACATCTCTACCAGAAGCACCTTTAACTTGTTCTTGTTGTCTATTTAAAACTTGATTTAATCTTTCCATTACATTATCCTAATTTTAAATTCTTTCTTACTACATTTTCTAAATATTCATAAGAATAAGGCTTTGTAATATACTCAGTCATTCCTACTTCTACGCCTCTTAGTCTATCACTCTTGCTAGTTCTACTTGTAACAGCAATTAGTGGTAGATTTCTATATTTTGCATATTTTCTAATTTCTGCTGCTAGTGTGTAACCATCCATTCTTGGCATTTCAATATCAATTAGCATTCCATCTATTGAATGCTCTCCACTTTTAATTATATTTAAAGCTTCTACACCATTGCTTGCTTCAATTACTTTAATTCCAAGCGGCTCTAATGCTTTTTTCATAATTCCTCTATCAATTTGAGAATCATCAACCGCTAAAACTACATAATCACTTGGCTTATCTTTTGAAACTTTTGAACCTGTGTCGTTATTAGCTTTAATATCTACTTTAACATCTTTTGCCATATCCATCATTGCACCAACATCAACTATTAATGTAACATTACCATCTCCACGAATGGTTGAGCCTGCAATTCCTGTGATATTTTGTAAATAATATCCCATAGATTTAATTACAACTTCTTCTTGACCTATTAAAGTATCTACTATAATTCCAAGTTTAGAAGCTGCTGCACCAACAACAACTACATAAGCTTGTTCGCTATTTTCAAGTACTTGTTTTACTCCAAATAAATCACTAAGTCTTACAAGTGATAAAACTTCATCTCTAAGTCTTAAAACATTTTTACCTTCAATTGTATAAATATCATCAATAGCAACTCTTACCGTTTCAAGAACACTAGCAAGTGGAATTGCATAGAATTCTTCTTGAGTTTTTACAAGTAGTGATTGAATGATAGCTAGTGTTAATGGGATTTTTAGTTTTATAACCGTTCCTTTTCCTAATTCGCTATCCACTTCAATAATACCATTTAGCTTATCAATGTTTGTTTTAACAACATCCATTCCAACACCACGACCACTTACATTTGTTACTTGTTTAGCAGTTGAAAATCCTGGTTTAAATATAAGACCATAAGCCTCTTTATCGCTCATATTATCAGCTTCTCTTTCGCTAATAATTCCTTTTTCAATACCTTTAGTTTTTAATACTTCAGCATTAAGTCCTTTACCATCATCAGCTATTTCAATTACTATGTGATTTCCTTCATTGTATGCTTTTAGCTGAACCGTTCCTCTTTCTGGTTTGCCTGCTGCAATTCTATCTTCTGCTGATTCAACTCCGTGATCACAAGAATTTCTAATCATATGCATAATAGGATCGCCTATTTCTTCTACGATTGATTTATCAAGTTCTGTTTCTTCACCTTCAAGTTCAAGCTCAATTTGTTTTCCTAAATCACGGCTTAAATCTCTAACAACCCTTGGGAATTTGTTAAATACTTTTGCAATTGGTTGCATTCTTGTTTTCATTACAGCTAGTTGAATATCAGTTGTTACTACGCTTAATTGATTTACAACTTGATTTAATTCTTCTATGAATTTTTCGCCTTCATATCTTTCTTCAACATCATCATAGATTTTTAAAAGTCTATTTTTACCCAATACAAGTTCGCCTATTAAGTTCATTAGGTTATCAAGTCTTTTTACTTCAACCCTAATAGTTTGCTCCATATTTGATGAATTGCCTTTATCAGCAGCTACAGGTGCTTGTTTTGCATTTCTAGCTTCTTTTGTATCTTGTTTTTCACTAGCTCTTTCAGAGATTTTTTCTACTGGTTTTTCAACAGGTGTTTCAACTACTTTTTCAACTTTTTTAGTTTCTACCACTGCTTCTTGTTGTTTTTTCTCTTCTCTTCTTGCTTTATCTTCAGCTTTTCTTTGTTTTAATAATCTTTCAATTTCAGCTTCTACTTCATCAGCACTTAAAGAATTTACATCTACTTCTTCTTCATTACTATTTGAATCTTTTTCAATTAATTCTTCAATTTTCTCATCTAAACTTTTTGGCTCAGCCTTAACTTCGCTTAAAATTTTACCTTCGCTAATTGCAGTTAGACGGCTACAAATTGAGCTAATATCCATATTTATTGCTGTATCATTGCCATTATCTTTAATACAATGTAATAAGTCTTTCATCATATCAATTGATTCAAGCACAACATCCATAATATCAGGAGTTATTAGCAATTCTCCGTGACGAGCTTTGTTTAAAACATCTTCCATATGATGAGTTAGTTTTGTTAAAACATCAAAGTTTAAAAAGCTTGAACTTCCTTTAACAGTGTGAGCAACACGGAAAATGCGGTTTAGCAATTCTAAATCTTCAGGATTACTCTCAAGCTCAACTAAATCGTGATCTATTTGTTCAATTAATTCAAAAGCTTCTACTAAGAAGTCTTCTAATATCTCTTGCATATCTTCCATATCTACGCTCCTTACTTTTTAATATATGATTCAATTACTCTTGATACTTCTTTGTAAAATACATTAGCATCAAATTTGGTTAAAAAGGCATCTCCACCTACATCTTTACTCTTAAGAGTTGAAAATTCGTTGCTTAAAGATGAGTTGAAGATAATTGGAATACCTTTAAATCTAATATCTTCTCTAACTCTTGAAGCGAAGTGAAATCCGTCCATTTGTGGCATTTCAACATCACTAATAATAACTTTTACTTGATTAGCAATATCGCCTTTGTATGCTTCATAAAGTTCATTCATTTTATTAAGTCCATCTACACCATCTTTTGCTTCAATTACTTTAAAGCCCATTTTATCAAGTGCATCGCGAACTAATTTTCTAGCAGTTGAGCTATCATCTAATACAACTGCTGTTCCTGTCATTTTTTTGATTTCTTTTTCTTCTATATCAATTTTTGGAGAGTAAATTCCAAGCTCTTCAACAATTCTTTCAAGGTCTAAGATTAATAAAACTTCATCATTTTCAATCTTAGCAATTCCTGTTATTTGACTTTTATCAAATCCGCCTGTATTTGTTGAAAAATCAGAACCTCTAATATCACTTGCATTAATTCTTCTAATTCTTTTTGCTTCATGAACTATAAAACCTATCATAATATTTGAAAATTCAGCAATAATAATTCTAGGTTTTAATACCATATCTTTTGGCTCAATTATATTCATCCATTTAGCTAAATTTATTACAGGAATTACAACTCCTCTTAAATCAAATACTCCCTCAATATATTCAGGAACACCTGGTAATTCTGTAAGTGCAGGTATTTTTATGATTTCTTTAACTTTAGCAACATTAACTCCATAAATTCCTTCATAGACTTTATGTTGTCCTTGTTTATAGATACGAAAATCTACAAGTTCCATTTCATTAGAATCAGCCTTTAAGACTTTATCTTCTGCCATATTTACTCCTTTCTGGGTAAGTTATATTTTTTTATAAAGCCATATTCTAGTATAAAAAAACTTCGGTCATTTGCAAAAGCTTCTAAATTCTTGTATTTTATATTTTCTAAGCAATACTCATCTCCTTGATGAAAGTGCCCTTCTATTATATAATCAATATTTACGCCTTTTTTTATAAAAAAACTTTTATATTTTTTAATTCTAAATTCCATTAATTTTTTAAAAAAATCTAATTTTTTATATAGCTTTTTTACCTTTTGTTGATTGCAAATCTTTTGATAAATTTTATCAAAACTTAAAATATTTAATAAATTTAATATAAAAATTACAAAGCTAAATCTTAAAAATCTTAAAACTATTTGAGTGATGATTGGTAAGAATATATCTCCGTGAGATATAGCAAAAATCTTATTATTATAAGTTGCTAAAATTGGTTGATTTTTAATTATTTTTACATTTTTAAAAAGATTAGTTAAATTAAAATCATGATTTCCTTCAAAATAAATAATTTCTATTTTTAAAGCTAAATCATCTAATGCTTTTATAATATCTAAATTATCGTTTTTACAACTTGAAATTCCACCTATTAAAAGATTAAAAATATCTCCTAGAAGTATTACTTGTGGTGGATTAGTCTTTTTTAAAAAATCTATAAAATCTACAAAATCAAGCCTAGTGCTATCATAATGCACATCGGCTATAAAAACTGCTCCTTCTTTTAATACAAGCATTAAATATCAAGCTCTTTATAATAAATTTCAAGTATTTCATAACTAGCTTTACCTTTAGGTAATACTACATTAAACTCATCGCCTTCAACTTTACCTATCATAGCTTTTGCTATAGGTGAGTTTATACTGATATAGCCTTTATCTAAATCGCTTTCACTATTTCCTACTATGCTAAATGTTTTTTCTTCTTCTGTATTTAAATCCATTATCAAAACGGTGCTACCAAATCTTACTTTATCGTGATTAAATTCTGCTGGATTTACTATCTTAGCATTTGCTAAAATTTCGCTAAGTTCTGCGATTTTGCCTTCTAAAAAGCTTTGTTTTTCTCTTGCTGCGTGATATTCAGCATTTTCTTTTAAATCTCCGTGAGACCTTGCAATATCAATTTCTTTTACCACATTAGGACGCTCAACTACCTTTAAATGCTCTAATTCTTTAAATAATTTTTCATATCCTTTTTGTGTCATCATTTCCATATTATTACTCCTTGATTAATTTTGCTAAATTATTTGCTATTTCACCTTTAGTTAATTCTCTTAATTTTTTTGATTTTTCTAAAAATTCATCTTTATTCGCATTTTCAAATGCTTTTAATAACTCTGTCTTATCTAAATTTTGAATGAATTCTTTATGAAATTCGCCCAAATTAAGCTTATCAAAAATAATATTACAAAGTCCAATAAATTTGATTTTTACTAAAGTTTTTGCTATGAAATAATCAATCATTTTAGCCTTATAACATAAACAAAAAGCATTTCCGATTAGCCCTGCTTCAAGACTTGCAGTCCCGCTGCAAATATAAGCAAACTCGCATTCTTTTAAAGTAGCCTTAGTATCATATGAGATAGTAAAGCCGCTTAAATCTTCATATAAATCTAATCTATCTTTTAAAAAATTTGGCACACAAACTACGCATTCATAGTCTTTAAAATCTTGTTTTAAATTCCTAAAAATCGGCATTAAAGATTTGATTTCGCTTTTTCTTGAACCTGGTAAAAAGGCTATTAATTTTTTAGAATTTGAGTTTTCTTTAAAATAATCTTTCAATGCTTCATTACTTGGATTTCCAAAATAATGAGATTTTTTAAAATACTGATTTTCAAAAGGTAAAATCCCAACTAATTCATCACATAAACTCTCAACTACCTTAATCCTACCTTTTTTCCAAGCCCAAACTTGTGGCAAGATAAAATAAATAATTTTGCCTTTAAAACCTGCTTTTCTTAAGGCTTTTGCAAATGGTATATTAAAAGCAGGAGAATCAATTAATAAAATCTTTTCAATTTTGTCATTAAGTGCTATTTGAACCAAATCTTTTATAGCTTTTTTTGCTTTTAAAATAAGTGGCAAAATCTGCACAAAACCCATAGCATTAAATTCTGTAAAATCACAATAATTATTAGAATTTAAAATAGGAATTTCATTTGTTAAATTAATATCATAAATCCCGTATAATTCTATATTATCTAATTTTTTTAATATATGTTTTAGATGAGAATTTGCAGAATTTTCTAAAGCTATGCTTAATAATTTCATATTTTTTCCTTTAATAAAAATTATTCTTTAAAGAGAATTTAAAGTATATTGATATTATTATAAAACATAATTTTAATATAAGGAGCCACTATGAAATATAGTGCCATTTTACTTAGTGTTAATTTATTTGCAGGTGTTGTAAATCCTAATTTTGCTTATCAAGATTATTTAGATTTTGGAAATAATAAAGGTAAATTTAAAGTAGGTAATAATATAGAAGTTACAGATATTTATGGAAAAACTATTGATTTTAAAGTTCCTATGCCAAGTTTTAATGCAGCAAATACTACAGGAGATTTGATGGGTGAACTTACTAATATAGGTGGCTCTTTTGCAATCACTGCAGCTCATATGATTAGTCCTACATATAGAAAAGATTTAATACAAAAAGATAAAGAATATGAATTTGGCTTAGTAAAATCAAAAGTAGTAGCAAGTGATACAAATTTTAAAGATTATCTTAAATGGAATAACTCTTGTAGTGAATTAGTTCAAGTTGATGACTTAAAAGATTTTGCTGTAATTAAAATGAGTAAATTAAATATCAATGAAAGTGCAAAGCTAATTGATAAAGAATTTTATTTTAAAAACACAAATGTTAGTGAAAATTTAAAAAACGACCAAACCGTAATTTATCAAGATAAGTATTTTAATAAAAATAGTTCTAGTAAGTGGGATATTGATGCTTATAAAGAATATATTAAAACAAGCGGTGAAAAAGATGATAATAATATAGGAAAAGGTGAAATTTTAAATAATCCAGAAAGATTTAGCGTATATGCAAGAACTGGTAGTGGAATTCAAAAAATTGGTAATATTAATACAAATATTTTTCCTAAAAAAGTAGCTAATCCTTCAGAGTTTTTAACCGGTGGAATTTTATATGTAGATGAAGATAAAAGCAAAATAGAAACAGGATATTTGCATTTAAGTGCAAAGGATTATTATAAAGATGTAAGGCTTGATTTTTCAAATACTTCAGCTCCAGGAGATAGTGGAAGTGCTATTTATGTATGGGATAACTTGAAAAAAGAATGGTTAGTGGTAGGAGTAGTTAGTAGAAGTGATTGTGGTGATGATAATACAACTTGCTCTTATACAAAATATGCTCTTATAAATAGTTTTATAATTAATGATTTTAAGAATGATTTTACTGCTACTTTAAGTGGTAATTCTTACAATTCAAATACAATTAATCAAAATATAAAAGATAAATATGGTGCTAATAATAAAGATTTAGTATTTAGTAAAGCTGCAAGTATTGCTTTAGATAAGAATGAAAATTTTGGCTCAAGTGTGTTTTATTTTAAAGATAATTCTACTTTAAATGGCGAAGAAGTTTTATTGGGTGGAGTTGTGATAGATGATGGTAAGACACTTAAATTTAATGCAAAAACAGCAGCTAATGATAATTTGCATAAAATGGGAAAAGGAACGCTAGAAATTAGCAAAGAAAGTGCAGGTGGATTAAGAAGTGGCGAAGGGCTAACGATTTTAAATACAAGCAATAAAGCGTTTAGTTCAATTTATCTTCTAAACAATGCAGGGCTAAAAATAACTAATGCAAATCAAATTAATAATGCTAATTTAGTTTTTAATGGTGGATATTTGGATTTAAATGGAGTTGATTTAAGTTTTGATAAAATTCAAGCAAATGATTTTAGAACTAAGATTATTAATTCAAATTCTAAAAAATCAACTCTAAGTATAAATAACACTAATGATATAGGTATTTATCATGGACAAATTAGCGATAATATTAATTTAAAACTGAATAATTCTAAGACTTTTGTATTTGATGGAGAAATAAAAGCTGATGAATTAAGTGTAAATGGTGGAACTACAATATTACAAGGTCATCCTTTAGAGCATTCTTATTTTCTAAATCAATCTTTAGCTAATTCTTTAGGTGTAAATACTGCTCCTAATACAAATACTCAAGATGAATACGAAAATAGAACAAGCAAAATAAATAATATAAATCTAAGTAATTCAACCTTTAAAATATTAAAACATAGCAATTTAACATCAGATAATATTACTTTAGATAAATCAAATCTTAGCATAGGAGAGAATTTGATTTATCTTGATAAATACGATGCAAATCATATAAATAGCTCTTTAGTATTTACTTCTTTTGCTAATGAATTTAATTCAATTGCAAAAGATATTGAAGTGACTGCAAATGTGAAATTAAAAAATAATTCAACTCTTAGCATTATGAATAATTCTAATTTTAGTGGTTCTATAATCACAGAAGATAATAATTCTACTTTAAAGCTAAATAATGCAAATATTGATGCAAATATAAATGTAGCTAATTTAAATGCTAGCAAGACTAATTTTATGTTTAGTTTAAACAATACTCTAATATCAAGTATAAGCACACTAGGTGGGCAAAATACTTTTATGATTAAACCTGATTTAGCTAATGCTAATAAGTTTTTATTAGCAAGTCTTGTAAATACTAATAATACTATTAATAATGATTATTTAAAAGCACTTGATTATAAAGAAAATATCAGTATTTATACACCTAATGTTGAGTTTGTTAATGAAAATGGCAAAGCTAATTGGTATTTAGTAAAAGTAAATAAAGAAGATATTGAAAATACAACTCCTATTGTGCCAGAAACAAAGCCAGAACCTAAACCAGAACCTAAACCTAACGATGATTTAAATAAGCCTAGTGTTAAAGATTATTTCTTCGTTCAAGAAAATAAAGAAGTTACACAAATGATTGATAGTTCGTTAAATCAAGTATTTTTTAGCTATGTATTAGAATGGAATAACTTGCAAAAAAGAATGGGAGAATTAAGAAATAACACAGATGCAAATGCTGGAATTTGGTTTAGAGCTTATACAGGTCAAAGCTCTTACGAACACGCAAACAAGACTAAGTTTTATGAAATGCAATTAGGTGCTGATAAATTAAATCAAGGCAATAATTATGTAAATTACACAGGGCTTATTTTTAATGCTAGTAAATATAGTTTAAGTGATAATTTAGATGGCAGTATAAAAGGTTATGGTTTTGGAGCATACTCTAGCACTATATATGATAATGGATTGTATTTTGATGTAATAGCAAAATATATAAATTATAAAAATGATTTTAATTTATATGTTAAAAATCAAAACGAAGTTACAAATTCTTTAAAACCAAATAATTCTTATACTTTTTTAGCTAGTGCTGAGATTGGATATAGAAAAGATTTTAATAATTTTTATTTAGAACCACAAATTGAATTAATAACAGGTTATGTAAGTAAGCAAGAATTAACAAGCAGTGATAAAAAATTATATTTACAATCAGATTCTTTTATCCCACTTAATTTAAAAACAGCTATTTTTACAGGTTTTAATAAAAATGATTTATCACTTAGAGCAGGCGTTGGACTTGCTAGCGATTTGGTAAATAATTCTAAGAAAACTATAAAAGATTTAGATACTATAAGTATTAATAATGGTAAAAGAGATTCAAGAGTATTTGTTAATTTATCAAGCTCTTATAAGCTAAATAATCGTTCAAATATAGGCTTAGAATTTGAAAAAACATTCGGTGGTAATCTAAACATAGATTATAGCTTTAACCTAGTATATAGATATAACTTCTAATCTTCTTTCATCACAATAATATAAAAATTATTGTGGTGAATTATTTATAAATTTATTATTTTATAAATAAAATTTACTTTTGATTATATTTTTTATTTAATATATTTTTAATTTATAATTAAAGTTAATATCATAAAATCACTGATTAAATCTTAAAAAAGGACTTATTATGCGTATTTTGCTTTTATTGGTGTTTTTTTCAATTTCATTAGTTGCTAATGTTGGAAGTATTGTAAATTATGTAGGAGATGTTGAGGTTTTAAGAAATCAATCAACAATTAATGTAAATCATAAAAATTATGAGCTATTAGAAAACGATATTATTCTTACTAAAAATAATGCAAAAGTTCAAATAAAATTTATAGATAATACTACTCTTACTTTAGGTAAAAACTCAACTTTACAAATCAATAAATATTTAATTAATGGAGCAAATTCTAAAGTGAATTTGAAAGCTAAAAAAGGAAGCTACGATTTAGTAAGTGGAGAGATTTCTAAGCTAGCTAGACAAAACTTTACTTTCCAAGCAAATACAGCGACCATTGGCATTCGTGGAACTAGATTTAGTGGAGATGTTAATAATGGTTTTGTTAATTGTATTTCAGGAGAAATTGAAGTTGGAGTAGGCGGTAAAAAATATAATTTAAAAAAAGGAGAGAGATTACACTATAAAAATTTAGGAATTATCAAATTAGAAAAATTAAAACCAAGTAGTTTTAATGTAATCAAATTATAAAAATAGGAGAAAATATGAACAAAATAGCTTTAATTGTGTTTTTAGCAAGCTCACTTTTCGCAAATATTGGAAAAATAGTTACATTAAGAGGAGATGTTGTAATTTTAAGTGACAACAAAGAAAGAATTGCAAAAACAAATGATATTTTAGAAGAAAATGACAAAATAATCACAAAAAATAATGCAAAATTACAAATTAAATTCATAGATAATACAATAGTTACGCTAGGTAAAAATACAACTTTAAATATTAAAGATTATGTAATTGATGGTAAAAAATCAAAAGTAAGTCTTGAAGTAAATAACGGACATTTTAAAGTAATATCAGGAAATATTTCAAAAATAGCTAGAAAGAATTTTGAATTTCAAGCAAAAACAGCAACGATTGGAATTAGAGGAACCGTGTTTGTTGGAAGTCTTGGAAAGGTTGATAAAGTAGGTTGTTTAGAAGGTGCAATAGATGTTAAAGTAGGAAATAAAACTTCTTTAGTTCAAGCAGGAAATCAATTAAGATTTGATAATGATAAGGTTATTAAGATTGAAAAGATAGTGCCTAAGGAATTTGAAACTATTAATACAGGTAAAGAAAGTCAAGTAAATACTAAACAATCTTATAAAAATAGCGAAAGTTTTAATGAGTTTTTAAATTCTAAAGAAGAAATGATAAAAGCAAAACAAGAATATTATCAAAATAAAAATTATCAAGATTATAAAAATAATTATAAATACAATAATGAAAGAATAAGGGATTTAGATACTAATTCAATATCTAAAGATATTATTAAAATATGTAATGGCAATACTTATTGCATACAAAATAAAATAAATTATGCAAATAAGGGATATTTAAATGGTAAAGACTATCAAAACAATAGGCAAAGAAATTCTACTTACGGAGTTCAAAAATGATAAAAAAGATTATTTTATCATTTTTAATAAGCTCTCTTGCTTTTGCTAATTATATAGATGAGTTTAATAAGAAAAATTATAAAAAAGCTTTAGAATTAGCTAAAGCTCAATGTGAGATTGATTGTAGTGATGAAAAACTTAACCTAATTTTGGCAAAAAGTGCTGAAAAATTAAAAGATACAAAAGAAGCAATTGCAGCTTACGATAGGGTTTTAATTATTAATGAAAACAATATTGAAGCTAGATTTTCAATAGCTAATTTGTATTATGAAAATAATAATCCAGAGCTTATGAGAGATGAATTAAATTATATGCTAAATAATTTGGATTTAAGTTCTACTCAAAAAGTTAGAATTAATAATATGCTAAATAATTTAGATAATTTGACAAAAGAAGTTGCTAAGCCTTATTTTATAGGACTTAATTTGGGTTTTGCTTATGATACAAACCCGCTTTATGGCAATGATAATTTCACTGATTTTGTTGGTGAGAAGATTAGAAATTTTAAAAATGAAAAAGCAAGTGGTTCTTTAAGTTTTAATTTTAATATAGATGGTGCTTATAATTTAGATTTAGGAAATAATTATTTTGCAGAGCTTTATGCGAGTTTAAATAATAAAAAATATTTAAAAAATAAAAGCGAAAATTATCCTGATTTAAATGTATTAACATTAGCAATTAATCCAAGCTATGTAAGGGATAATCACAAAATTACTCTAAATGCTAGTTATGATTTTGTATTACTTAGAAGAGCTGCGTTTTTGCATAGCTTAAATATGGGTATTAATTATGAAAATAATGTAAATGATAATTATTTATATTTAATTTCTTATGATTTATCTAAAGGAATATTTGCTGATAGTATGGATAAAGATTCTAATTTTATTCATCATTCTTTAGGTCTTAATAATGTTTTTGCATATAATGATAATATTTATTATTTTAATTTAAATTATGATTTAGAAAATGCAAAAGATAGTTTTAGTGCTAATTCTGATTTTAAAAATTATGGTATAAAAATCGGGGCTATTATTCCTATATTAAATAAAGTTAGTTTTAAGCCAAGTTTTGGTTATAATCATACAATTTATAAAAAGGTTGATTCATCTTATTATTCAAAAAGAAAAGATAATGAAATAGTTATTTCTAGTATTTTTGATTATAAATTAGATTATAATCAATCTTTGAGTTTCGCTTTGATTTATGATAAGCAAAATTCAAATCATAATTTTTATGATAGTTTAAATTATACAAGTATGATTAATTATAGATATGAGTTTTAAAAGGAAAATAGTATGAGAAATATTTTATTATTAAGCAGCGATAGATATAAAAACTTAGATTCTTTTGATTGGTGTGCTAGTATATTAAATGATTTTTTTGCTAAAACTAAACAAATAGCTCTAGTTCCTTATGCTCAAGTAATTGATGGATTTGATGAATACGAAAAAACTCTTAAAAATAAAATAAACTCAAAAATAGTTTCTATACACAATGACCCTATTAATATATTAAACGATAGCGATGGGATATTAGTAAGTGGTGGTAATTTATTTGTTCTTTTACATAGATTACAAAAGCTAAATTTATTAGATATTTTAAAAGATAAAATAGAAAATTCTATAACCTATGCTGGTTGGGGTGCTGGGGCTAGTGTATTATCAGAAGATATTAAAACTTGTAATGATTTACCTATATTATATCCTAGTAATTTGCAAGCTTTAGGTATTTTAAAATACCAAATAATCACTGAATATATCCCTCAAGATAGGGAATATTCAATGAAGCTTTATGAATATTTTAAGCTAAATCAAAATTCTTCTGTTTTTGCTCTGCCATATGGTTCTGCCCTTAAAATTCATAATGATAGTGCCTTAGTAATGGGTAATGAAGGGGTTTTAAAATTATCTGAATATTATGAGCAATACTTTAAAATTGGTGATTTTATCAAGCTTTAATACATATTTTTAATCAAAAGAATTTAAATTATGGATTAAATTTTATCTAAAAAGGATTTTTATTATCCGATTTAATATTTTTAACAACATTTATTAAAAAAAGTTTCGTAATATTTCATAAAGGAAAAAAATGATTAAAATTATGAAAACTAAGGCTATTTTAGACTTTAGCCAAGATGAATTTTTACAAACTAATAAAGCTTTAGTATTTGATGAAGAGATTATTAAAATATGTGATTTTAACAAGGCTTTAAGTGAATACAAAAACGCTCAAATAATTGATAAAAGCGAATATATTTTAAGCCCAGTATTGTGCAATTTGCATTCACATTTAGAGTTTTGTCTATCTAAGCTTTATTATGGAGATTTTGCAAAATGGCTTGAGAGCATTATCAAAAATCGTGAAGCGATAAATAAAGATTTATTAAGTAAAGAAATTAATAGACAAATTGAAATTCTAATGCAAAGCGGGGTAGGGTATCTAGGCGAAATTTCAAGTTTTGGAGCAAACCTAGAAATCCTATCAAATAGCAAGATAAAAAGCATTATTTTTCACGAGATTTTAGGTGCTAATGATGAAACTTTAAAAAACAATATTAAGAGTTTTGAAGAGAGATTTTCAAGATTTTCAAACCTTAATAATCATATATCATTGCATAGTCCTTATTCAATTTGCGATAAGACTTATGAATACGCACTTAATTTTGCTAAGAAAAATGATTTATTAATCAGCACACATTTTTTAGAAAGTGCTTATGAAAAGGAGTATTTGCAAGGCAAAAGTAACGCTTTAAGCAATTATTTAGCTAGATTTAATCCTAGTTTAATTACTAAGGATTTTTTAAGTGGATTTGATGATTTAAGAGCTATTTTTACTCATTGTAATTATGTTGATGATTTTAGTATTTTTAAATCTCATCATATAATTACGACTTGTCCTAAATCAAATAGATTTTTAGGCTCTCGTGCAATTAAGCTTAAAAATCTTTTAGCAAATGATTTAAATCTTAGCATAGGCACAGATGGGCTTAGCTCAAATAATAGTTTAAATATGTTTGATGAGCTAAGAGCTTTTATATTTACTCATAATGAATTTGAATTAAACGAATTAGCTTACATAATTTATAAGGCGGCTTGTTTTGATAATTCTCATTTATTTTTAAATGGCTTAAAGCCTTTAAGTAATGGTGCTAAGGCAGATTTTATCTTACTAGATGATTTTGGCTATGATAAGGATAATGTATTAGCTCAAATAATTTTAAGAACGAATAAAATAAAAAATATGTATTTAGATGGAAAGGAAATTATATGAATGTAGTTTTAGCAATGAGTGGTGGGGTTGATAGCTCTTATACAGCTCTTATGCTTAAAGAAAAAGGTTTTAATGTAAGTGGTGTTTATATGAAATTACACAATCGTTTAAACTATCACGAAAAAAATATAGAAAATGGACAAAGAGTGGCTGATTTTTTAGGAATTTCTTATGATATTATTGATTTTACTGATGAATTTAGCAAAGCAGTTTTTAATCCATTTATTAAGACTTATGAAGATGGACTTACTCCAAATCCTTGTGCTTTATGCAATCAAAAAATAAAACTAGGAGCATTATTAGACTATGCTAAAAGCAAAAATGCAAAATTAGCGACAGGACATTATGCTCAAATAGAAAACAATATGCTTAAAAAAGCCGTAGATTTAAGCAAAGACCAAACATATTTTCTAGCAAATGTAAATAAAGAAAGCTTAAATGATGTGCTTTTTCCACTAGGGGATAAATTTAAAAAAGATATAAAAGAACAAGCACTAAAAATCCCTATGTTAAAATCAATCAGCGAACAAAAAGAAAGCTCTGAAATATGTTTTGTAACCACAAATTACACCGATATTTTAAAAGATTATGTAAAAGTTAATCAAAAAGGCTTAGTAAAAAATACTAAGGGTGAAGTTGTAGGAGAGCACGAAGGCTATATGCACTATACTATCGGTAAAAGGCGTGGTTTTAGTGTAAAAGGTGCATTAACTCCACATTATGTATTAGAAATTGATGCGAAAGAAAATGTAATAATAGTAGGTTCAAAAGAAGAATTATTTGTAAAAGAATTTCAATTAAAAAATGTAAATGCTTTTTGTGATTTTGATGAGATTGATTGCAAGGTAAAAATCAGATATAACACTAAAGAAGTGCCTTGTAAATTGCTAAAAAATGAAAAAAGGGTTTTATTAGAAGAAAGTGTATATGCTTTAGCAAAAGGACAATTAGCAGTATTTTATCAAGGTGATTTAGTAGTAGCAAGTGGTTTTATAAATTAAGGATAATTAATGAAGAAGGAATTGGTTTTTAATAGAGAATTATCGTGGCTTAAGTTTAATTCAAGGGTGCTTGATCAGTGCAATAAAAAAATACCCTTATTAGAAAAATTAAGATTTATTAGTATATATTGCACGAATTTAGATGAGTTTTATATGATTAGAGTTGCTGGACTTAAGCAACTTTTTGCAGCAGGAGTAGTGCCACAAAATGAACTACCACCATTAGAGCAATTAAACGCTATTCGTGAATATTTACACGCAGAAAAAGACACTTTAGAACAAAATTATTTTTCTATAATGAGCGAATTAGCAAAAGTGGGTGTGGAGCTTAAAACTTATAATGATTTAACAAGAAATCAAAAAGGCAAAGCTAAAGAATATTTCTTTAGCACCATAATGCCAGTAATTGTTCCTATTGCAGTAGATTCAACGCACCCATTTCCACCACTTAATAATCTATCTTTCTCACTAGCTGTTAAGTTAAAAAGCGAAGATGAAAAGCACGATAAATTCGCTATGGTTAGAATTCCTAGAGTATTGCCTAGATTTTTTGAAGCTGATAGGGGGCTTTTCGTTCCTATTGAAAGCGTGGTAAAAGAGCATTTAGAAGATATTTTCCCAGGTTTTACTATGGTAGAAAGTGCAGCTTTTAGAGTAACTAGGAATGCTGATATTATAATTGAGGAAGAAGAAGCAGATGATTTTATGATGCTACTTGAGCAAGGCTTAAAACTTAGAAGAAAAGGTGCTTATGTTAGAATTCAAATTGAAAGCGGTGCTAGTGAAGAGATTAAAAACTTTTTAAGCATACATTTAAAAGTATTTAATAAAGATATTTACGAATACAAAACCCCATTAGCCCTATCATCAATGCTACAAATTGTAAATAATAAGCAATTAAGTCATTTATGTAATGCTTCTTATGTGCCTAAGATTTTGCCACCATTTGATGAGAATGTAAGTATATTTGAAGTAATTGATAAGCAAGATATTTTATGCTACCAGCCTTATGAGAGTTTTGACCCAGTTGCAAGTTTTATAAAAGAAGCTAGCAAGGATTCAAAAGTAATATCAATTAGAATGACCCTATATCGTTTAGAAAAAAACTCGCAAATTATTAAGGCTTTAATGGACGCAGCTAATGATGGAAAGCAAGTTACGGTTATGGTTGAATTAAAGGCTCGTTTTGATGAAGAAAATAACCTTTATTGGGCAAAAGAATTAGAAAACGCAGGAGCTCATGTAGTATATGGAATAGCAGGGTTTAAAGTGCATGCAAAAATTACTCAAGTAATTCGCCAATTAGACGATGGCACGCTTAAATTCTACGCACATTTAGGCACGGGTAATTATAACGCCGCTACTGCTAAAGTATATACTGATATTAGCTTTTTTACATCTAATTTTGATATAGCAAATACTGATATTACAGCGTTTTTTAACATACTTACAGGCTATTGCAAAAATAAACGCTTAAAAACTCTATCAATGAGCCCGTTTCAGATAAAAGAGCAGATTTTAAAAATGATAAAAACTGAAAGCCTAGCAGGTAAAAAGGGTGAAATTATAATGAAGATGAACTCGCTTGTTGATGAAGACATTATAAAAGCACTTTATGAAGCGTCAAACAAAGGTGTAAGCATTGATTTAATAGTTCGTGGGATTTGTTGTCTTAAACCAAATCTTAAAGGCTTTAGCGAAAATATAAGAGTAAGAAGTATAGTTGGAAAATATCTTGAACACGCTAGGATTTTTTATTTTAAACACGCAACTCCACAATATTATATAAGCAGTGCTGATATGATGCCAAGAAATCTTGAGCGTAGGCTTGAACTAATGACACCTATATTAAATGAGAGTTTGCACGCTAAATTAGCAGAGATTTTAAGACTTCAATTAAGTGATAATCAATTAGCTTACACGCTTGATGAGAATGGAATTTATACCAAGATAGAAAAAGATGAAAAGGCTCTTGATTCTCAAGAAACTTTTGAAAACTATGTAAGTGGAATTTATAAAAGCTTTAAAAAAGGTCGTGATAAAGCAAAAGCAAACCAAATGGCACAAAAATTCTTTAGAGAGAATTAAATATTTTAGGAATTTAAATTCCTAAAATATATTTTTACTAAAATTTATAAAAATTAATTTTATTTTAAGTTTAATATATTATTATTGACAGATTTTTTTGAACTTCACTTATACAATCCCCTTTATTTAAAATTGTTTTCTAATGGCGGTTAGGCCTTACTCTCGTGGGAGAAGGACAATGCGTGATTATTTAACAACTAAAAATCTTAGCAATGATGATTTTTATACGCTTATAAAAAAAGCTTTGTATTACAAACAACACGATGGCTTTTTTAAAAATTATGAAAATCAAATCATAGCTAATTTATTTTTTGAAGATTCTACAAGAACAAGGACAAGTTTTGAAGTTGCTGAGCTTAAGCTTGGCTTTAGAGTGCTTAATTTTTCTGCTAGTAGTTCAAGTGTAAATAAAGGCGAGAGTTTATATGATACTTGTAAGACTTTTGAAAGTCTTGGAACTAGCGTTTTAGTAATTAGACATAAACAAAATAATTATTTTGATGATTTAGTAGGACTTAATGCTAAAGTGGTTAATGCAGGTGATGGAAGTGGAGCACACCCATCTCAATGTTTGCTTGATTTAGTAACGATTTATGAGCATTTTAATACTTTTAATGGTTTAAAAATAGCAATAGTTGGAGATATAAAAAATTCTCGTGTAGCAAAATCAAACAAAGATGCGCTTGAAAGACTTGGAGCTAAAGTATTTTTAGCTGCACCTCCTATTTATCAAGATAATTCTTATAATGAATACTATAAATTAGATGAAATTATAGATGAGGTTGATGTTTGTATGCTTTTACGCATTCAACACGAAAGACACGATAAAAACGAATTAGATTTAGAAAAATATAGAAAATCTTTTGCACTTACAACTAATAATTATAAAAGATTAAAAAATGATGCAATCATAATGCACCCAGCCCCAATTAATCGTGGAGTAGAGATTGATAGTTGTTTGGTTGAATGTGAAAAATCAAAGATTTTTACCCAAATGAGTAATGGTGTATTTGCTAGAATGGCAATACTTGATTATGTGTATGAAAGGATTTAAAATGCTTCTTAAAAATTGTAATGCATTTATAGATAATAAATTTGTTAAAACTGATATTTTAATTGAAGGTAAAAAAATAGTAAAAATAGCTCCTAATATTGATTATAGTGGAGAAATAATTGATGTTAAAGGTAAGCTTGTTAGTGCGGGTTTTGTTGATATTCATCAGCATTTAAGAGAGCCAGGATATTCACACAAAGAGAGCATAAAAACAGGCTCAATGGCGAATGCAAAAGGTGGAATTACTACAGCTTGTGCTATGCCAAATCTAAAACCTGTGCCTGATACTTTAGAGAATTTAAAACTTGAATTAGATTTAATTCAAAAAGATTCTTGTATGAAAGTTCTTCCTTATGGAGCTATTACTATGGAAGAAAAAGGTCAAAGCTTAGTTAATTTTAGCCAATTAGCTCCTTTTGTTTTTGCGTTTAGCGATGATGGAAGAGGTGTTGCAAATGCAAAAATTATGAAAGACGCAATGAAAGAATGTGCGAAATTAAATAAATATGTAATTGCACATTGCGAAGATTTAGACCTAGTTGAAGGCGGTCATATGCACGATGGAGTTCAGTCTAAAAAATTAGGAATTAAAGGAATTTCAAGTTCAAGCGAGAGCGTGCAAGTTGCAAGAGATATGCTACTTTGTAAAGAATGCAATTCAAATTATCATGTATGTCATATAAGCGCTAAAGAAAGTGTTGCGATGGTTGAGTTTGGCAAAAAACTTGGAGTAAATATAAGTTGTGAAGTAACTCCACATCATTTAATTTCTTGTGATGAAGATATTAAAGAAGATAATGGAATGTGGAAGATGAATCCACCTTTAAGAAGCAAAGCTGATAGAGATTATTTAATAAATGCTTTAAATGAAGGCATAATTGAAGTAATAGCAACAGATCATGCACCACATTCAAAAGACGAAAAGCAAGGTGGATTTAATAAGGCTTATTTTGGAATTATAGGAAGTGAGTTTGCGTTTTCATTGCTTTATACAAAATTAGTAAAAACTAATTTAGTAAAACTTGAGACAATTCTAAACGCTTTTAGCACTAATCCTAAAAAAATATTTAATTTAGAAAATGCAGGGGAGCTTAAAGTTGGTTCGATAGCTGATATTGTGGTAATTGATTTAGATAAAACTTGGGAATTAAAAGAAGATGAAATCGTTAGTTTAGGCAAGAATACGCCTTATTTAGGAAGTGTATTAAGCTCAAAAGTAGAGCTTACAATTTGTGATGGAAAAATTATTTTTAAAGGAGAATAAAATGCAAGATGTAAATAAAATTTTAGTTATAGGAAGTGGTCCTATTATAATTGGTCAAGCAGCAGAGTTTGATTATGCAGGAACTCAAGCTTGTTTATCACTTAAAGAAGAAGGTAAATATGTAATATTAATCAATTCAAACCCAGCTACTATTATGACTGATAAAAATATTGCTGATGAGATTTATATAGAGCCAATTACTTTAGAATTTGTAACAAAGGTTATTAAAAAAACTCGCCCTGATGCAATCTTGGCTACCTTAGGCGGACAAGTTGCTTTAAATATGGCAATAGAATTAGATAAAGCAGGGATTTTAAAAGAATATAATATAAAAGTATTAGGTTCTAGCTTAGATACTATTAATAAGGCTGAAGATAGAGAATTATTTAGAGCATTAATGAATGAATTAAATGAACCTGTTCCACCAAGTGTTATTGTAAATAATACAAAGAGTGCAATTTCTTTTGCTAATGAATGTGGTTATCCTGTTGTTGTTCGTCCAGCATTTACTATGGGTGGAACTGGCGGCGGAATTTGTGAAAATGAAGCTGAACTTAAAAAAATAGCTAGCGAAGGCTTAATTTATTCTCCTACTAGACAATGTTTAATTGAAAAATCAATAGCAGGATTTATAGAACTTGAATATGAAGTTATAAGAGATAGAGCTGATAATGCTATATTAATTTGCGATATGGAAAATATTGACCCTGTTGGAATTCATACAGGTGATTCATTGGTTGTTGCACCAACTCAAACACTTGAGCCAAAAATCAAACAACAAATGATAGATGTTGCTATTAAATTAATAAGAGCATTAAAAATTGAAGGTGGTTGTAATGTTCAAATAGCTTTAAACCCAATTACAAAAGAATATTTTATTATTGAAGTAAATCCTAGAGTTTCACGCTCAAGTGCTTTAGCTAGTAAAGCAACTTCATTTCCTATAGCAAAAATCGCAGCAAAAATCGCAATAGGCAAAACTTTAGATGAGATTAAAAATGAAGCAAGTGGCTTAAGCTATCTTGAGTATAAACCAAATCTTGATTATATAGTTACTAAAGCTCCTAGATTTGCATTTGATAAGTTTAAAGATGCTAATCGTTATTTAGGCACTCAAATGAAAGCAACGGGTGAAGTAATGGGCTTAGGAACTAGCCTAGCTGAAAGTATTTTAAAAGCTATTAAATCACTTGAATATGGAATTTGTCATCTAGGTCTTAAAAACGGCGAAACATACACAGATGAAAAAATCAAAAAGCGTTTAATTAAAGCTGGAGATGAAAGAATATTTTTCATAGGAGAAGCTTTAAGGCGTGGAATTAGTGTTGATGAGATTATGAATCTTACTAAAATGCAAAGATTATTTATAGACACATTTAAGCAAATCATTGATACAGAACACGAATTAAAAGAGAAAAAATTTGATATTCAAGCACTTACAAAAGCTAAGCAAATAGGACTAGCTGATAAAATTATCGCACATCGTTGGGAATGCAAGCAAAAAGAAGTGTATGAACTAAGAGCTAAAAATAATATAAGACCTATTTATAAATGCGTTCAGCCGATGGATTATAAAAATCTAATTCCAAGTTTTTATTCAACTTATAATAAAGAATTTAAAGACACAAATGAAATTAGCAATAAGCAAAAAATAATAGTTTTAGGAAGTGGTCCTATTAGAATTGGTCAAGGAATTGAGTTTGATTATTCTAGCGTGCATGCTATTTGGGCTATTAAAGAAATGGGCTATGAAGCAATAATAATTAATAACAATCCTGAAACATTATCAACTGATTATAGCGTAGCTAATAAGCTTTATTTTGAGCCTTTAAGCAATGAAGAAGTTTTAGAAATTATTAATATTGAAAAACCTTTAGGAGTAATTGTTAGTTTTGGTGGTCAAACTGCTATTAATTTAGCTGAGTTTTTAGAAGCAAATGGAGTTAAGATTTTAGGCACAAGTTTAGATAGCATAAATACTGCTGAAGATAGAAAATTATTTGAAAAATTAATGAGTGATTTAGGCTTAAATCAACCTAAAGGAATTACTGCAATTAGTGTTGATGAAGCTATCAAAAATGCTAATTTAATAGGCTATCCTGTATTAGTTCGTCCATCGTTTGTTTTAGGTGGTAGAGCTATGCAAGTTGTATTTAACGATGAAGAACTTAAAAAATATATGCAAGAAGCAACAGAAGTAAGCCTTGATAAACCTATATTAATTGATAAATATTTATGTGGAAAAGAGCTTGAAGTAGATGCTATTTGTGATGGAGAAAATGTTTATATACCAAGTATTTTAGAGCATATTGAAAGAGCAGGTGTGCATAGTGGAGATAGCACAGCAATAACTCCTAGCGTTAGTATAAGTGATGAGGTAAAAGAAGAAATTATTAATTACACTAAAAAACTTGCACTTGCTTTAAAAATCAAAGGACTTTTAAATATACAATTTGTATATTTTGAAAATAAACTTTATGTATTAGAAGTAAATCCAAGAGCTTCAAGAACATTGCCGTTTTTAAGTAAAGTAATTAATAAAAACCTAGCAAATATAGCTTTAAAAGCTGCTTTAGGAATAAGTTTAAAAGAGCAAGGAATTACTAAAGAATTTGAAGAAATACAAGGAATGTATTATGTAAAAGTTCCTGTATTTAGCTTCTCAAAATTATCTTTAGTGGATACAGTTTTAGGGCCTGAGATGAAAAGCACTGGAGAAGTTATGGGAACTAGCACAAGTGCAAACAAAGCACTTTATAAAGGTCTTGTTGCAAGTGGCGTTAGGATAGAAGAATTTGGCGGAGTATTATTTAGTATTGATGATAAAAATAAGGCTGATTCACTTGAGCTTGCTCGTGGATTTATGAACTTAGGTTATAAAATCTTAGCTACTAAAAATACAGCAATTTATTTTAATAATCACGGAATTAATGCAATTAGTGTTAATAAATTAGGCGATGAAGATGACATAATTTCAAAAATTGTTAATGGAGAAATTACATTGGTAATTAATACCCCAAGAGATGCAAAAAATAGCCTTAGTGATGGATTTAAAATAAGACGCGCAGCAAGTGAGAGTAAGGTTGCAAGTTTTACGAATCTTGATATTGCAAAAGCTTATTTAAAGGCTTTAGAAGAAATATCATTAAGCGTGTATTCTTTATAATTTTTAAGAATTTAAACTCATTTTTTGAGTTTAAATTCCTTTTTAATTTTAGTATAAAATAAATATTTTTTAAACTCCTAATCAAGAATGATTATTGCTTAGTCTATGTATTAAATAAAAAAAGTTAAGATTTAAATAAAAATATTTTAAGGAAAACAATGTTATTTACAAGAGCTAGTGAATATGCTTTAATTAGTTTAATTTACATTGCAAAACATAAAAGTCCAATAGATGTAGATACTTTAGCAAGTGAATTAAATATACCAAGAAGCTTTTTAGCAAAAATATTACAAAATTTAGCAAGAGCGCATATTTTAAAATCTTATAAAGGTATTAATGGTGGTTTTATTCTAGCAAAAGAACCAAATTTAATAAATATAAAAGATGTCATAATATCTGCTGAAAAAAAAGAGCCTTTAGTTTTTGAATGCACAGGAGATGATAAGTGTCCTAGTAATAGGCACGATACTTGTAAAATATATCCTATAATTACCAACTTACAAGATAAAATAAATTCTTTTTTAACTGATATTACCTTAGAGCAGATTTTAAAATAATGGCAAAACAAAAAAATACTATGCTAAGCCTAGTAGCTCCTTATTTAGAGCCACTTGTAAAATTTAAAAGTCTTTCTATGGTAGGTTTAATAGTTGCTATTTTAGCAATTATTATCGTTCCTTTACCATCTGGAATACTTGATTTTTGCTTAGCACTTAGTATTGCTATATCGGTTTTGATGATTTTAATAGCTATGTATATTCCAAAACCGACTGATTTGACTACTTTTCCAACATTAATTTTAATAATTACTCTTTTTAGACTAAGCCTTAATATCGCAACCACTAGAATGATTTTAAGCAAAGGGCATGAAGGTCCTGCTGCGGTTAGTGATATAATTGCTAGTTTTGGAGAATTTGTTGTAGGCGGAAATTATGTAATAGGGGTTGTTGTATTTTGTATCTTAGTATTAATTAATTTTATGGTTGTTACAAAGGGTTCAACTCGTGTTAGTGAAGTTCAAGCTAGATTTACGCTAGATGCAATGCCAGGAAAACAAATGGCAATTGATGCTGATTTAAATGCAGGGCTTATTACTGAAGAGCAAGCTAGAGAAAGGCGTCAAGAAATAATAGGCGAAGCGAACTTTTATGGAGCTATGGATGGTTCTTCTAAATTTATTAAAGGTGATGCAGTTGCAGGTATAATCATCACTATTATTAATATAGTTGGCGGACTTTTAATAGGTATGTTTCAGCACGATTTAGAATTAAATGCTGCTGCTTCTAGTTATACTATTTTAACTATAGGAGATGGACTTGTATCTCAAATCCCAGGATTAATCACTTCAACAGCAACAGCTATAATTATTACTCGTGCAAGCAAAGAAGAAAAACCATTTGCTGAAAAATCTTTAGAGCAATTATTTGGAGATTATAAAACTTTATTTATAGTTGGGTTTATTTTGTTCGTATTTGCTTTAGTTCCTGGTCTTCCTACTATTTCACTAGGTTTTATGGCTTTTGTATTTGGTGGGCTTGGCTTTTTACTTATGAAGACTAAAGATGAAGATTTATTAAGTCCTAAACCAAAGCAAAAAGGAGCAGCTCAACAACCAAACACAAGTGGAGCAGCACCAGCTCAAAGCACAACACCACCTAGAAAAAGTGAAGCTGAAATTGCAGCAGAGCGTAAAAAGAAAAACGAAGAAAGCTTAAATCTTGAAATGCTTGAATTACAAATCGGATATTCTTTAGTAAAAGTTGCTGAAAGTGATTTAATAGATAGAATTCCAACAATGCGTCAAACAATAGCTAAAAATCTAGGTTTTTTAATGCAAGATATTAGAATAATTGATAATATTCAGTTAGACCCTAATGAATATGATTTTAGAATTAAAGGAATTTCAATTGCAAAAAATATTATATATCCTGATAAATTTTTAGCAATTGATAATGGTTTTGATGAAACTGATGAAATAGAAGGAATAGAAGTAATAGAACCTGCTTTTGGTTCAAAAGCTATTTGGATTGACCCAAGTGAAAAAAATAAAGCTACAATGAGTGGTTATGTAGTAGTTCATCCTGGTGCAGTAATTAGCACGCATTTAAGTGAATTGGTTAAAGAACACGCAGCCGAGCTTTTAACAAGGCAAGAAGTAAATTCTTTATTAGATAGATTAAAGCTTACTCAAAGTGTGTTGGTTGAAGAAGTATTGAAAATCACTTCAATAGGTCTTATACAAAAGGTATTAAAAGAATTATTAAAAGAGCAAATTCCAATAAAAGATATGATAAGTATATTAGAAACAATATCTGATTTAGTGCCTTATACTCAAGATATTGATACAATAACAGATCATGTAAGAGCTAGTCTTAATAGAGTAATTACTAATATGTATTTAGATGATAATAACAAACTACAATTTTATGCACTATCAATGCAAGTGAATAGGCGTTTATTGGAAATGCTAGTAACTAATAAAAACGGCACAACAACCCTAGCAATAAATACAGAGCAAACCCACGCTTTATATACAGCAATTAGCGATAAAGTAAAAGAGCATTATAATATGCATTCAAATACTTTTATATTATTAGTAGAACCTAGTCTTAGAAGAAAGATAAAAGAGATTTGTGAAAGATTTGGATTAAAACAAGTTGTTGTTCTTGCTTATAGCGAGATTGCAAATAACGCTGATTTTGATAATATAGGTAATGTTGATGCAGCAATTTAGAAAGGAAAATAATGAAAATATATCACCTAAGCCACACTGATTTAGATGGATATGGTTGCCAATATGTGGTAGCTAATTATTTTAAGGATTGTGAATTTTATAATTCTAATTATGGCAAAGAAATTGAAGAAAAATTTGAAGAAATTATGATAAAAGTAGAAGCAAATCCTGATGAATTTGCTCTTATTTTAATAACTGATGTAAATCCTATTGAAAGTGTTTGCGAAGAATTTACTTCTAGGGTTGCAAGGCTAAATCACGCAAAATTATTATTGCTTGACCATCATCAAACAGGCAAAGCTTGTATGGAAAAATATCCTTGGTATTTTTTAGATAGCTCAAGGTGTGCTACTAAGATTACTTATGATTTTTTTAGTAAAATTTTTGGAGAAAATAAAGAACTAAGCCTAATGGTAGATATTATAAATAGCATTGATATTTGGCTAAGTGATAGCAAATATTTTGAATTAGGCAAAATATTAATGCAAATAATTGCTAGTAGTAAGGAGATAAATAGAACTATGTTTGCTAAGCAAAATCACGCTTATATGTTCTTTTTATTAAACAAAGCTAGAGAATATTTTCATCTTGAAAATCCAAATATTGCTTTAGAAGATGCAACTCATAGTATTAAAAAAGAGTTTTTTAAAAATGACAAAAACGATACTTTGTGTAATTTAATAAGCGATTATTTAGTAAGGATTTTAAGCGAAAATAAGCAAGATTATACGATTTATTATAAAGACAAAAAAGGCTTATTAGTCTATGATATAGGAAATGTTAGCGTTATAGGGAATGATTTTTTAGTAAAAAATCCTGAATATGATTTCTTTTTAGAAATTAATCCTGGCAAGAAAATCTCCCTTAGGGCTAATAATAAAATTGATGTTAGCTTATTTGCAAAAACGGCTTTTAATGGTGGCGGTCACGCAAATGCTAGTGGCGGGATATTTACAAGTTATAAAGATAGTAGTGTATATTCTAAGATTTACGAACAAACTAAAACTTATTTGGAGAAATTTAATGAAAAATGAAGAAATTGAAGATTTAATGTATGAGATTGCTCTAATGCACAAAGCTGCTTTGTATTATGCAGGAGTTAAGAAAAACTGCCTAGAAAAGGCTGCATTTACTTATCTTGAGCTAATTGATGAGGCTAAGAGTGAAGATGATTTTGAGCTTATTTTAGAAACTATGGCTTTATTAAAAGACAAACACCCTGAGTTTTTTAACTAAAATATAAATATAATTAGTCTAATTTAAATTCTTAGAATTTAAATTAGAAAGATATTTTGTAAGCATTCTAATTATTTAAATTAATCAAAACCTTACCGATTTTATTGTTATTTTTTACACTTTTTAAAGCTTGGTTTATATCATTTAGGCTAAAAATCTCACCGACTGATGGGCGGTATTTTATATTATCTAGCATAGAAGATATTTGATTAAGCTCTTCGCCGTTTTTATTAACAAACATAAAATGATACTCACAGCCTACTTTTTTAGCGGCATTGTTTAGCTTAAGTCCTGCAAAATAAAATAAAATCTGCTTTAGTTTTGAAAGCTTCAAGCTTTTAGCAAATTTCATATCAGGCATACCCTTTAAAGATACTAGCTTTCCACCTTTATTTAGGATTTTAAACTGCTTAAAAGTTTCATTTCCACCAATGCAATCTATTACAAAATCTACTTTAATTTTTGTATAATCATCGCTTTTTGTAAAATACTCGCAAACGCCTAATTCTAAGGCTTTTTGCTTAAAATTAGCATTTCCGCTAGCATATATTTTAAACTCTTTTGCAAGTGGCAAAGCAAGATTTCCAAAACTCCCACTAGCTCCAGAAATAAATATTGAGTTTTCATTTTTAGCATTCATTAATTTAATAGCTTGTAAAAATGTTAAAGAGGCTAGTGGCACGCAAGCTGCTTCATCATCTTTTAAATATTCAGGCACTTTTGCTATATACTTATGATTTATCGCTACATATTCAGCAAATGCTTTTTCACACATTGCATAAACTCTATCCCCAACTTTAAATTCTTTTACATTTTTACCTATGCTAGTTATAACTCCTACTAATTCATTACCTAAAATTAGTGGTAATTTATAAGGAGTTATTATATTTAGTGCACCATCTTTTATAAGATTATCTAGTGGATTTACGGCTGCATAAGTTACTT
The DNA here is from genome assembly GCF_020137595.1 of Campylobacter sp. RM12640. Taxonomy (NCBI): domain Bacteria; kingdom Pseudomonadati; phylum Campylobacterota; class Epsilonproteobacteria; order Campylobacterales; family Campylobacteraceae; genus Campylobacter; species Campylobacter sp. RM12640. The sequence continues at coordinate 39,658 of NZ_JACGAU010000002.1, read as the reverse complement.
TAATTAAAACTTCATCATCTGTTATTTTTGGAATATAAATTTTTTTTATTTCTAAATCACTTTTAAAATTATTTAAAACTGCTGCTTTCATAATTTTCCTTTAAATTTAATTATTTTTTTGTGCAATTATATATACATAGCCATTAAAATCTTGCATTACAAATTCTTGAGTGTCATAGCCTTTAGATTTGCTAGAAACGAAAACTCTTCTTTAATCCTATTTATATCTTGTAGCATTATCTAGGCATTTTCGTTTGAAAAAAAGGTTTTTAATCTCTTATTTTTGTTCTATGCAAAACCCAAGCTTTTCATAAAATAAAATTGATTTATTTATGCTCGTTACAAATAAAAATGTTTTTGTGTTTTTAATACACTTTTTATAAAGCTAATTTTATTTTTAACTAAGCAAAAATATTCTTACTTAGTTAAATTTATATATAGCAATTACATTAAATCACTATTTTTATATAGATTTTTTAGTTAAAAATAATTAAATCTATTTATTTAAGTTGCATAGCATTCTCACAACCTATATTGTTGCCTAAATCACAAGCTTTATTGAAAAAATGTTTAGCTATTTGAGTATCTTGCTTTATACCTTGTCCTTTAAAATACATAAACCCTAAATTGATACAACCTATTGCATTATTTTTCTCACAAGCTTTATGATAGAATATTACAGCCTTAACAAAATCTTGTTTTTCACCTTCACCTTTTTGGTATAAAGTTCCTAAATTACTACAAGCACTCGCATAGTTTTTATCGCAAGCTTTTGTATAAAATTGAATTGCTTTTGTATAATCTTGCTTTACACCCACTCCAACATTATATAAAAATCCCAAATTATAACAGCTAACAGCATACTCATCACTACAAGTTTTAGTATAAAGCTTTACTGCTTTTGCATAGTCTTGTTTTGTGCCATTTCCGCTAACATATAAACCAGCTAAATTATTACAACTATAAATAAACCCACCTTCGCAAGATTTTTTATAAAGATTAAATGCTTTAGTATAATCTTGCTCTACTCCTTGTGCGTTTTCATATAAAACTCCTAAATGATAGCAAGCTTCAAAATCTTCATCATTACAAGCTTTTGTAGCTAGTTGTGCAGCCTTTTGATAACCATAATTATCTTTATAATTAGAACCTAAGAGAACGCAAGCAATGTAATCATCTTGATCGCATTTGATTTTTTCTAGCATATTTGTTTTAGAACAACCGATAATGCAAATGCTTAAAAGTATAAAACACAATAACTTTTTCAATTTATCTCCTTTTTTGGAAGTAAATTATACTAATTTGTCATTTTAAATTATTATTTTAAGCATTTATTATTTCGTTTAGAATTTGATTTTCGTATTCTTTTAGGTATTTTTGTGTATTGTTCTATTTATAAAAATCATAACAAGCAAAGGTTTTAAGCACACTTATTTTAGCTAATTGGTTTGCTTTATGAGAGCTTACACTTAGCTAATCAGTTTAAACCCTGTAAGAAAAATCTATTTTAGTTTTGAAAGCTTTAAGTCTTATCTAACTTTAAAAAATACTAGCAAACACCTAATTCTAAAGCTTTTTTAAAATTTTTATACAACTTATTTTATGTTACTTAACTAGTATTTTATACTTAATAAGGACTTATTAAAAATCTATGTTTTAAATTCTTTTACTTTTATCTAAGTTAGTTATAAAATAAAAGATTATTTAGTGGATAAAGTCTTATAATTTATTTTATAAATTCTTTATCCACTAGAATTTAAATATCAATTTTTTAGCTAATTTTTGATAATTCCTTTATTTTCTCTATAGCTTCATTATTTAAACCAAATCTTCTTGAATATTTATTCACGCAAGAATCATCTAAAAATTCTAAAACTATTTCTTTTGCACTTACATTTTGACTTAAATTTTCTTTAATCAATCTTGTGATTTCTTGCAAAATCTCTGCACTGATATTTAATAAATCAATTTGTATGAATTCTCCTTCAAAGGCTTTTGGGTTTTGCGTGAATTCTTCTTTATTTTCTTTAGAATATTGCCTTCTTGGTTTTGCTATTCTTTTTTCAAATACCACATAACCTAATGAGTTTTTATTCTCACTTGGCTCTTTTATAAGCTCGTTAGTAATTAAGAAAAAATCATCAATAAATACCCCAACTCCATTCTCATCAGCTCTTAAACTAACTTCAAATCCATATAAATTCTCTTCTTTTTCTTTACTAAAAAACTCATTTTCTAGCTTTTTATACACTTCATCATTAAAGCATAAAATATCAAATTCTCCACCTTCATCAACCACTTTAAGCTTAGCAAAGGCTTTATTTTTTTTGCTTACTTTAAATTCTGCTTCAGTTACTATTCCTAAGCAAAAAGCATTGTAATCTCCATAATCAGCCTTGTTAAAATCGCTACTTTTTAAGTATTCAATATTTTGAGTTAGATGAGAAAATCTTTTAATATCGCCCTTAATTTTCTTACCACCCTTTTTGCTAAACACTTCATATCCAAGAGCATTTTTATCATCAGTATTTACACCTATTTCACTAGCATTTACTTCTATTAAATTATTTAAAAATAAAGTATTTTTTGCATTATCTCTTTTAAGATTTAAAATAAATGCGTAAAGAGATTTTTTGGTTTTTATATCTTGAGCTGCTAGGTTCATTGCTTTATATTTTGATGCTAAAACATCTATTAAATCAGGGTTAAAACATAAAATATTAAAATTTGAATAATAATCAAGTGCTTTAATATTTGCATAGCTTTTACCGCTTTTGCTTTGTTTAAAATCAACTTCTTCAATAATTCCTAAGCAAAATGCTTGATATTCCCCATCATCTAAATTCTCAAAATCACTACTTTTATAATGCTCAATTGATTTAATTTCTTTTTTAAACTCATCTAGCGGGTGTGAGCCAAGATATATTCCTAAATATTCTTTATCAAACTCGGCTAATTCTGCTACGCTAAATTCTTCTTGGTTTGTAATATCAATACTACTATGATATTCTGTTTCAAATTGAGAGAATAAACTCTCTTGCAATCTTTTATCATGCTCTTTTTTTGCTTTAAACTCATTAATAATATAATCAATTGCATTTAAAGCACTTTTTCTATTAATCCCAATACATTCAAAACAACCCGTCTTAGCTAAAGCTTCTAAGCCTTTTTTATTCATATAAGCAGCATCAGCCCTTGCAATAAAGTCTTTCATATCGCTAAATGGCTTATCTGCTCTAGCTTTTGCAAGTCCTTCAGCACTAGGAATTCCAAAGCTCTTAATTGAGCCAAGCCCATAGACAATAGCAGCTTTTCCATCTTTTATAGTAACGTTAAATTCCCTTGTACCATCGTTTATATTAGGTGGTAAAAGCTCTATTCCTAATCTATCTAGCTCATCTTTATATTTTTCAATTTTTTCAACTTTTCCTTCTTCGCTAGTTAGTAGTGCTGCCATAAATTCTGTTTCATAATATTTTTTAAGATAAGCAGTCTGAAAGGCTACTAGAGCATAGGCTGCTGAGTGAGATTTGTTAAAGCCGTATTCAGCAAATTTTAAGATAAGCTCCCATAAATCATCAGCCTTTTTCTCATCAAAGCCTTGTTTTATAGCACCTTCTAGGTATTCTCCTTTTAATTTTACCATTTCTTCAAGCTTTTTCTTACCCATAGCACGACGAACCAAATCAGCTCCACCTAAGCTAAATCCACCAATGGTTTGAACTACTTGCATAACTTGCTCTTGATATACAATAACTCCATAAGTTGGCTCTAAAATAGGCTTTAATTCAGGGAAAGCATATACAGCTGGTTTTCTTCCGTGCTTAATATCTATAAAATCATCAACCATTCCACTATCAAGTGGCCCTGGGCGATAAAGTGCTAAAACAGCGATTAAGTCTTCAAAGCAAGTTGGCTTAAGCCTAGCATTTAAATCCTGCATTCCCGAGCTTTCTATTTGGAAAATCCCAAGAGTATTTCCTGTTTGAATTAAATCATAAACGCCTTTATCATTTACATCAATTTTGTTCCAGTCTATATCTATATTATGGCGTTTTTTAATGAGTTTTATAGCATTATCAATAACGGTTAAAGTTTTAAGTCCTAAGAAGTCAAACTTAATCAAATCAACATCTTCAAGATAATCTTTCATATATTGAGTTACTAATGCGTCTGATTTTGGTTGTTTAAATAATGGGGTTTTTTTCCATAATTCTTCGTTTGAAATTACCACTCCAGCAGCGTGCATTCCTGCGTTTCTATTAAGTCCTTCAAGTGCTAATGAATACTCCCAAACTCTAGTTCCAATTTTGCTTTTGCCCCTTACATCATCAGGGTGGCAAACTATATTTTTATACTCTGCACGATTGTCTAAATCTTCAATGAAAGCCTTAATATCAGGGTTTTTTTCGTAAGCATCTTTTAGAGTGATTTTTAGCTCATCAGGGACTAATTTTGCTAAAGTATCAGCATCTTTTATGCGTAAATCACAAACCCTTGCAACATCACGAATAACACCTTTTGCAAGTAATTTGCCAAAGGTAATTACTTGAGCTACGTTATAGCGACCATATTTTTTTACAACATAATCAATTACTTCTTCACGCCTATTTTGACAAAAATCCACATCAATATCAGGCATAGATACACGATCAGGATTTAAAAAACGCTCAAAAAGTAGATTATAAGGAAGTGGGTCTAAATCAGTTATTTCTAAACAAAACGATACCAATGAACCTGCAGCAGAGCCCCTACCAGGTCCAACAGGAATACCCATATCCTTAGCAGCTTTTATAAAATCATGAACGATTAGCATATAACCACTAAACTGCATATTTTTAATAATATTTATTTCAGTTCTTAAACGCTCTTTATAGGTTTCGTGTTTGCTCTCATCAATATATACTAAACGCTTATTAAGCCCGTCCCAGCAAAGCCTTTCAAACAATACATCATCATTGCTAAAGCTAAACATATCTTGACTAGGCAATTCTAAGCCGATTTTTTCAGCGTATTCAAGAGCGAATTTAAAATTTGGTGGAGTTGGCTTCTCTACTGTTAATTTTAATTCTTCACATTTATCAACTATTTCTTGAGTATTTTGCACAACTTCAGGCACGTCAAGAAATAATTCGTGCATTTCTTCAGCGCTTTTTACATAGATTTCACTCATTGTGTGTCTTAAGCCATTGTCTTTTTTGGCTTCATCACTTTCAGGATCAACCCCTACAATATCTCCTGTGCTAATTGCCATAAAGATATTTTGAGCTTGAGCTCTATCTTTATAAGTATAATGCGAATCGTTTGTAGCTATTACTTTTATACCTAATTCTCTTCCTAATTTAAGTATATTTGTATCTATATTTAATTGAGAATTTATACCCATTCTCATAATTTCAAGATAAAAATCATCTCCAAAAACTTCTTTATACCAAAGTGCGGCTGCTTTTGCACCTTCATAGCCTTTAGCACCCATATCAGCATTTGTTTTTCCATTGCGACGAACTTCTTTATCATTTAAATGCCAATTAATCTCACCTGCAAGACAAGCAGAGCTACAGATTATACCTTCGCTATATTCTTTTAATAATTTTTTATTAATTCTAGGGCGATAATAAAAACCATCTATATGAGCTCTTGAAGTAAGATACATAAGGTTTTCATAGCCTTTTTGATTTTTAGCAAATAAACATATATGCCAACGGCGATTGGTTGCAGTGCTGCTTAAATCATCATCATCGTGCAAATAGCCTTCAAATCCAATAATAGGCTTAATTCCGTGCTTTTTCATACTTTTATAAAAATGAATTGCTCCAAACATAACCCCGTGATCAGTTATTGCACAAGATTTAAAATTTAACTCTTTTAATCTTTTTGCTAACTCATCAATTTTATTTGCGCCATCTAAAAGCGAATATTCTGTATGTAAATGTAAATGTGTAAAATCCATAATTTATCCTTTAGGGCTATTTTAGTCGTTTTATCTAAAGACTTTTTAAACACAAAATCTATTTTAAATTCTTAATATTTTTATGGAATTTAAAATAATTTTGTATTTAGATTAAAAGGAATTATTTAAAATATCTAGCATTTTTTTATGATAGGCATTAATTTCTTCTAAATCCCAGCTATTTTTAGAATAGACTTCTAATAATTTTAGACTAATTATTATTTTTTCATTTATGAAATTTTGAAAAATATTTTTCTTTTTATTAAAATCTTTATCGCTAAATTGTGAGTTTTCACTATCACTTATTACGGCTAAATTGCCTAAGTCATCAATTTTGCTTTTGCTTTGTGGGTAAATATGCTCAACTGAATTAATATCTCTAAAGCGGTAATTTGCAATGTAATTTTTATAGTTATTTTTAAAATCAACATCTTGCATTAGATAGTATTCATAGCGTTGTAACCAATAAACAATATTTGGATGATTATAATTTAAATCATCAAGATTGTCGTTTTTTGCTAGATTATCATCTAGGTTTTTTAGCTCTTTAAATAAATCTTCATCACTTTTACAAGTTAGTAAAGTTTCTAAATATTCACTAGGATTTCTAGCTACTCTTAAATAATTTAAAAATACTTCAAGCTTAGTATCCTTTAAATCTCCTAAAAGCTTATAATCTTCGTGAGTTTTTCTAACACTTCTTCTATCAAAAATAATTCTATATTCTTTTAAAGCATTTATTATTTTTATAGCATTTTCTTTAGAATGTTCTAATTTATTCCAAGTATTTTCTAAGAATTTTGTTTTATCAATTTTAATTTCATCTCCAAATAAAATCCTAAAAATATGCAAAACAAATGTAGGATAATCAACAATGCTTTTAAACTCTTTTGCTTTACATTCTTTTATATCCAAGTCTAAAATCCTACCTATGCTAAGAGCTTCGTATTTGGTATTAAAATCAGCTATTTTATCCATTTGCATACATTCGTTTAAAATATTTGAATAATAAAAATATTTATCATCATCTTTTAAGAGATTTAGTAAATATGACTTTAAAATATCACTTGGATTTAATTGAATTAAATTGCTATTCATGGTTAAAAAATATTCGCCTAAATTATCATCTAAAATTACTAAATTAATTTTTATATTTTTAAAAAGGTTTTCGTTTAATTTTGACTTATCATTGTCTTTAAAATACTCTTCAAAAGTATCAAAAGCATTATCTATATTCTCGCCTAAATTATTAAAATCATAATCCCAAATAGCATCTGTTATATCTTCTCTTAAAGGCATTTTAAATCTACATTCATTTTCTAAATACGCAAAATTAAAAGCATTTGCAAATTCCCCTTCAGCTTTTTGCATTTTGTTATTTTCATAGCACATATAAGCACATAAGAAAAATATAGTGCTAAGCCTTTGTTGCCCATCAATTATTATTAATTCATTATTTCTTAAGCTAGTTGTAATTGTACCTATGAAATATTCTTCGTTTGCATTTAAAATATCATCTAAAAGTATTCTTATTTGCTCTTTATCCCATTCATATAACCTTTGATAAATCGGTATTACAATGCTTTTATTAATTTTATTTAGGCTTATTATCTTACTTTGCATTACTTGCTCCTAAAATATTGTATTTTCTAAACTCATCTTCTAAAAATTCAAGCCTTTGAAATGAACTAATTTGATATTCTTCTAAGCTTATTAAATTATCCAATCTTCTTATAAAATCATTTTCACAATTTGAGTTTATTACCATTTTAGTAATTCTTCTAAGGTCTGCAACAAGCGAAATATAATCAGTCCTTCCACCTGTAATAACCTTATAATACATTATCCTTACAATCATTCTTACCACCCTATCAAAATCTCCATTAAGAAATTTATCAAGATATACAATAAGTGCAAATTGTGTGTATATATAAGAATAATCATAATATTTGCTTTTTGGATAATTGCTTTTAACAAGTTTATTTAAAAAGCTACTTTTAGCTATCACATCTTTATTTTCATAATGTTTTTTAACCCAAGAAAAAAAGCTAATTCCATTAGCAAAACTTGCATTTATATTGTTTAGATTTAAACCTGTGCTAAAAGGTGTAATTTTGCAATATTCATCAATAATATCAATAGCCCAAGAATAATAATAAAAATCAAATTTATGCTCATCATCAAATTTTCTAATCATTGCTAAATTTTCTAAGAAAAATTGAAAATAGTTTTTAACCACTTCGTTACTTTCATATATTTTATTACTTTTACCATCTTCAATAAATTCATTATATTTTTTCACATAGTAATTTATCAAATCACTTTGAGAATTTATAACCCAAAAAGCCTTGATTAGGTCGTAATTTTCTAGCTTTTTGCCCTTAGTATTGATATTATCAAAAAACACAAAAGCTCTTTTTATATCATTCGTGCTAATATAAATAAAATTAATCTTTTCTAACTTTTCGTAAAAATTTGTTTTATTTTTTAGATATTCTTTTAAAAAATCGTAATTTTTCTTTATATTTATATGCGATATTTGATGATAATATTTAGCGTTTTTTAAAAAACTCTCATTATCTTTACCTAAAGCTATCAAAATAAGCTTTATAGTGGTTAGTCTTTGTTGTCCGTCTATTATTTCATAAATTGGTTTATTATCTTCTGTTACTTTGTTAGTTTTGTATAAAACGATAGAGCCTAGCAATGTTATATTTTTGTTACTTTCAATATCTTTTAAAAGCATTTTTGTTTGTTTTAATTCCCATACATAAGGGCGTTGATAATCAGGTATGCTAAGATTTAGTTCGGTTAATTTATCAAAAGTTAATATGCTTGAGCTTACATTATCCATAAAAATCCTTTAGATTATAAAATTACAATTTCATTAACTCATTTTTAGCTTTTTCTAAATCATCAAGATTTAATAATAAATCAAATTCCTTAGGTTTTTTATAGACCTTATCATAATAATTGACTAAAAGTATTTTTGCTACACTTTTTAAATCCTTATTATTATAAGCAGTGCTTAGCTCATAAACTAAGGCATTTCCTAAATAAGGCTTTAATCTCTCAAGACAAAAATAAAAAAACTCCGAGCTAATGTTTTGATAATCATTCACACAATTTTGCACTCTAATATCCAAACTAGCTTCGCAAAACACCTTAATACCGCTATTCATTTGCTCGTAAAAATTATTAAATAAAGTTATATTTCCTATGTTTTTGCTCTCTGCTTCTATGAATACTTTTGCATCTTTTAATGCTTTTAATTCATTTATTAGATTTATATCAAATTGTTGTTGGCTAGGTTGTAAAAACCCACGAGAGCCAAAAGTTGAGCCGAAATGATGGGCTAATTTTTCTAAATCTATTTTATTATCAAGTAATTTTAAAAGCCTTGTTTTACCGCAAGCTGTATTTCCTGCTAGGCTTACAAAATTAGGATTTTGATAGCTATTAAGATACGAAATCATCTCGTTTCTAAGTTCTTTAAAACCACCTTCGCATTTATAGACTTTAAATCCAATCTCACTTAAAATATGACCTATCGCGCCACTTCGCTGACCGCCTCTAGCACAATAAATATATATTTCATCTTTATGTGGATTTGCTATATTTTGTATTTTTTTAAGATGAATGCTTGTGTTTTTACAAATAAAACTAGCTCCTAATAATTTTGCGTTAAATTTATTAGTAGCATATTTTGTCCCTACTAATTTATGCTCTTCGTTATTTAAAGCAAAAAAGTTTAAGGCTTTTTTTAAATGTGCTTTTTTGTATTCATTTGGACTTCTTGCGTCTATTAAAATATTTTTATTAATATTTAAAAATTCTTTAGCACTAATTAGCTGCATTGTAGTTTTTAAAGCTCTCTTTTATCTTTAAATATAATTCATCTAGGCTAGTCCCTATAACTCTAGTATCACAAATAGTGGTTATAAAATTAGTATCCTTATGCCATCTTGGTAAGACATGTAAATGCAAGTGTTTTGCTATACCAGCACCAGCTGCATCGCCTAAATTAAGTCCGATATTTACTCCTTGTGCGTGCAAGGTTGTTCTCATAATATTTTCAGCAAATCTAGCTATTTTTGCCATTCTAAGCCAAGTTATCTCATCTAAATCGTTTAAAAACTCAACATGCTTTCTAGGAGTTATTAGAATATGTCCTGGAGAATAAGGGTATTTATTCATTAAAACCCTACATAACTCATCTTCATAAACTAGCACTTCACTATCTTCGCAAAAAGGACATAAACTTCTATCTTCTTTAAAATATTTATCACGCCAAGGTGCTTTTAGGTGTTGCATTAAGAATTCCTTTATATTTAGTATTTGGAACATTTTTTAATAATTTATCGTTAGCAATAAAAATATCAAATTGTTTTATGGTAGCTTTAAATAAATCTATATTATTTTTAGCTAAAAATCCTAAGCTAAAACCACAATTTTTTGCAAGATTTAATAAATCATTATTAGCAATTTTATCCAAAACAATCCCATCAGCTCCGTAAATACTAGCTTTGATTAATTCATCTTCGCTTAAGTTTTTTGAATAATAAAATAAATGCTTTTTAACATAACGCCTAGCATAACCTAGCTCATCAAAATCACTGGTAATAAAAGCATCATTTAAATCATTTAAGTCATAGCTAAATTTAATTATTTCATTTTTAAATTCACTTAAATCTCTTGGATAAAACAGATTAAATCCAAGGCTTTTTATTAGAATTTCTTTGCTTAATTCTTGCATTTATTTATCCTTTGATTATGCAGTTTTATTTCATCTTCATTTAAAACATCTTCGTTTTGTAATACTTTTTGCATAGTTTCTTGTGCGTTTTTGCAATCATTTATTAAATAATATCCCCAAGCTAAAGTATCAAGAAAATAAGCATTATCAGGTTCTTGTTCTAAAGCTTTTTGTATTAGTTTTATACCTTTTGCAATATCAATTTTTTCATCAATTATTGTATAAGCATATATATTTAGCATATTAGGAGCAACGCCACCTTTAGCTACTAATTCATCTAATTTGAAATAATCAAATTCTTTAGGATTATCTAGCATTTCGTATATATATGATTCTATTAAATAACTATTATTATTTTCTTTAATTGCTTTTTGATATAAAAATTCACTAAGTTTTTTATATTCTTTTAAATTAAAATATACCTTATAAGCTAATTCATCATCCAAATTAGCTATTTCATAAAGTTCTTTTTTCTTGTTAAATTCCAGTAATTTCTTAGTTATTGTGTATAAAATATCTTTATTATTTGTAAATTCATAAAGCTTCATTCCTAAGCTAAAAATCTCATTAATATCTGAAGAATTATTAAGTTCATAAAGCGCTTCTAATCTATACAATAAAAACAATGAATAATCAGGATTTATAGGCACTAATTTAGTATATTCTTTGATATTTTTATAATCTTTTTCTTTAAATAATTTTAATATTTGTTCTGAATAGCCTTTAGGGTCTAATCTAATCGTTTTCTCCCACATATTAAGAGCTTTTAAAGCATTTAAACGCATTAATAAAAAAGGAGCTAATTCTGTATCTACTTTATTATTTTCTTCTGCGGTTTTATTAAATTCTTCTGTTAGTTTTACTACATCTTTATATTTTTCGTTAGCCATAAGCATTTCAATATATAAATATAATGAGTATAAATTGCTATATTTTTTATAATAATCTTTAGATATTTGTAAGGCTTCTTTTTTTAATCCTTGATTAAACAGCTCCTTACTCATAGCATTAGCTAGTGTAAAATCTTCGTTTTTTGATATGAATTTATAATATTCTTTTTTTGCTTGTTTATAATTTTTTTGTTCTACTAATTTAACAATGTCTAGTTTTTTGATTAAATTATTATCTTTATCAATATCTCTTAAAGTATTTACTGCTTTATCCATATTTAAATTAGCAATAAAACCTTGTTTTATTCCATTTTCTAAATAAGCTTTTAATTTTGTTTCATCATATAATTTTAAATATGATTCGCTAGATAATTTAGCATTATTATTTTCGTTTAACATTGCATTTAAACGCAAATCATCAATACTATCAGCAAAAGTAATACTAGCTAATAAGATTAGTATTAATTTACCCCAATACATTCTTTTTTAAGCTCCTTTAGGTTATTTTTAAAATATTCCCAAAACGGAAATGTTCTACATTGCATAGGTCTTGCTTCATATACTCCACAATTTTTATTAATTTCATCAAAAAATATACAAGCAAAGCCATTATTGTATGGCTTTTCAATTAGGCTAAACCTAACGCCTACTTTAATGCAATATTTATTAACAAAATCATTAAAAGTTGTATTTTTTATCTTAGCTAGTTGGATAATTTCATCGCTAGTTAAAAATATATAACCACTCTCACCCGTGCAACACTTACCGCCACACTCACTACATTTACTCTCATCAAATGAATATGAGTAATCTTTATTGTAAATCATAACTTTGAACCTTGATATTTTGATAAATTGAATTAAATTCTTTTGTTGTGCCATTGCTATCGTTACATATTAAAGGTGGTAAAATCAGCACATCGCTTTTGCTTAATTTTCTTGCTTTAATTAATACTAAATTTGATGGTTTTTCGGCTTTTGTGTGAATAAATCTTATTATTTCGCATTTTAAATTCGTATTTTTTAAGGTTTCAAATATTAAATCAATTTTTTTAGCATCATAACAAAAATATAAAAAACCTTTCGGTTTTAATAATTTATCAGCACTTTTTAACAATATTTCAAGTGGCAAAAAATCAATATGTCTTGAAATATTTAAATGCTTATTTTGTGCTTGCATTTTAGAATAAAATGGTGGATTAGAGATTATAAAATCATAATAATTATAAACTTTATAATCTTTAATATCACCTAAAATTACTTTATAATCAAGATTATTTTTTTCATAATTTTTTTTGCATAGTTTTACATTTTCTTCTTGAATATCAATTGCATCTATTTTTATATTTTTATTTTCGCTTAATAATAGGCTTAAAATTCCACTTCCAGCACCAATATCAAGTCCTATTCCTTTAAGCTTATCTTTATTTATAAAATCATATAAAATTATGCTATCACTATTGTAGCGATAGCCGTTTTTATATTGATAAATTATCATTTATAAACTCTTAAAATAAAGCCTTTTTTATTATCTTTTGAGTATTCAGGCTCTAAACTTGAGCTAATTAGTGCATTAGGAATTTTTGATTTTATATAACTTGCAGCACTTTTTGTTCTATCTTTTGATAATCCAAAATTAGCTAAGCGAGTTAATCTTTGCACTTCTTTGCTAGCCATATGAACTCCATCAATAGCACTTAAACTCTTAAAGCCACTATCATCAATTATAGGAGTTATCTCATATAAATAATTTTGATTATATTTTGCTAAGAATTTATCAAGTTTAAGCGAGCAAGTTTTACTAAGTCCAATTACTCCTGATTTTATATCATCACAAACAAAAGTATCTTGTAGTTTTAAACTATTTGTATTTAACGAACTTCCTTTTTGAGCTAATTCAAGTTTTTTTTCTAATTCTTGAATTTTTTCTTTTTTTGCTATTAGTTCGCTATTTTCTTGATTATAGTTATTTAAAGTTTTGATATTTATTTCATTTAGTTGTTTTAATAGCTTATCTTTTTCTTCTTCTAAGGCTAAAACTCTTTCAGAATTTGTATCCTTACTAATAGTTAATTTTAGTTGTTCAATTTCATCTAAAAGTGTTTTGTTTTCTTGTTTTGCTTTATTATTATCTAGTTCTTTAGCTGCATATTCTTCTTTTAAAGCAATATATTTTACATTTAGCTCATCATAAGCTTTTGAACTTTCGTAAAGTTTATTATTTAAGTCTTTAACATCGTTTTGTTTATTACTTAAGCTATCGTTTTTATAGTTTAAAAACTCATTATTAATTTTATTTAATTGCGTGGTTAATTCTATTTTTTCTTTTTGTAAATTATCTAATTTTGTTTTTAAATCCATATTATTTGCACTACTTGCTTTTAATTGCTCATCAATTTTTTGAAGTTTTGCTATTGTTTCACTTAAATCTTTTTCTTTTTTCTTTGAGTCTAATTCTAGTTCTTTATTTTTTAGTTGCATATCTTTTAATGCTATTTCATTTTTTGTATTTTTATCTTGTAATTTAGCATTAGATTCATTAACTTTATTTAGCTCTTTTGTAAGATTATCAAGTGAATTTTGGCTTTTATCACTTAAATCCTTAATCACTTTAGTTTGTTCGTTTTTAGATTTTTCAAGTTCTAGTTTTGCTTGAAAAACTTCATTTTTTAATTCATCTCTTTGTTTTTCAATATTTTTCAAATTATCTAATTTTTGTTCCAAATCATTTTTAACTTGATTTAGTTTTAATATTGAAGTTTTAGCATCATCTAATTTTGCTTGGAGATTTTTATTATCCAAATTAAGCTTTACAAAATCAGAATTATTATTGCTTTTTAATTCATCATTTAACTTGCTTGCTGCTTTTATTTCTTTACTTAATTCAAGATTTTTTAAGTTAAGTTCATTATTTACTTTACTTAATTCAGCATTTACACTTTCTAAATTCCCTAGATTTTTTACTCTTTGTTTTAAAATATCATTTTCTTTAACCACATCTGTGTAATTTTTTTGATTTGCTATGATTTTTGCATTTGCTTTATCTAATTCATCTTGCAATTTTCTTGCTAAATTATCGTGTTCAAATTCGTCCATTTGTTTTTGATTACTAAGAGTTCCTAGTAAAGAATTTAGATTTTTAACAGCGTTTTCTTTATCATTTAAGCTTAATTTTAAACTATCATTTTCGCTTTTATAATTTGCTAAATCTTCATTTAGCTTATCTATCATTTGCTGATATGAGTTTTTGCTATTTTCATTTACTAATAAACTTTCGTTATTTAAACGATGAACTAATTCATTATTCTTGGTTTCTAATTGTTCGTTTTGTATTTTTAATTTTTCAATTTCTTGATATAGATTTTCTATTTCATTGGCTTTGGTATTGCTATTTTTTAAGCTTTCTATTTGCTTTGTAAGCTTTACAATTCTATCATTTAATATCTTATAGTTTTGTTCTTCAAGTTTTGGCAATTGCACTTGTTTTGTTTGTTGTTTTTGCTCTATTTTTACTTGTGGTTTTATTGGTGTTTGGTTTGTTTTTGTGTCTTTAGATGGAATTACAAAATAAATTCCACCTAAAATAACAGCACAAGCACCTAAGCTATATAGTGTTAAATTCTTCTTAGCCAAGCTTAACCCTTAATAATATAATCAGCAATTTTTTTAGCGTGATTTAAAGCAGTTATTATGCTTTCTCCATTTTTACTAGCAATATCTCCTGCTACGAAAATATTTTTAACATTACTTTGCATATTAGTATCAAAAGTAGGAACGCCTTTATCATCAATTTCTATTCCACTATTTGTTAGAAAATCAACTGGAGTAGAGCCACCAATTCCATAAATTATCCTATCAAAAATCTCTTTTTCACCATTAGTATAAGTAACTTCAGGTTTGTTATCTACTTCATTTACTTCGCTAATATCAGTTGCTAATTTTAAAGTAAGTTTTGCTTCATATACATTTTTATGATTTATTTCATTAATTCTACTAAATTCAGCTCTTCTATAGCATAATGTAACATTTGCTTTTTTGCTTAAATCAACAGCGTATTCAACAGCACTATTACCACCACCAACTACTAAGATTTTTTCATTTTCTTTAGCATCGTTTGCGTTAAAATTGATAACTTTACTTAATTTTGAAGGTAGTTTATAACTTGGTTTATTTGGTTTTCCCATTCTACCGATTGAAATTACTGCATTTTTTGTTTTAAATTCGCCTTTACTTGAATATACAACTAAATTTCCATCAACTTGCTTGATTTTCTCAACTTCATTTGAAAACATTACTTCAAAAGAACCATCACAAAGGCTTGTAAATAATTCTAATGAGCTTTCTTTTGTTCCATCTTCAAAAGGTATATTTCCTAAGTTTGGAATATCAATTTTATTATAAACTTTATCAACTCTTTTTCCATCTTTATAATAAGTTCTAAAAGTTTGACAATTCTCTGCTGCTTTTTCTATTAATAAAACATTTTTTAAACCATTTTTATGTGCTTCATAAGCACTTGCAATTCCTGCTGGACCTGCACCTATTACTACTAAATCATATAGCATTTAAGCTCCTTTATTAATTTTTTTGCTCTATATTAAGCATAAATTTTAAATTACAAGTAAAGATATGGAGAACAAATGAGAATTTTTACAGGACTTCAGCCAAGTGGGGATTTGCATATAGGCAATTATTTTGGAGCAATAGCTCCAATGATGAAAAGACAAAATGATAATGAAATGATAATGTTTATTGCAAATTATCACGCTATGACAAGTATTTTAAAGGATAAAAAAACAGCTAGTAATTTTAAAGATAATATTAATAAAGCAGCAGCTGCATTTTTAGCTTTAGGATTAAATCCAAATAAAAGTATATTTTATTTACAAAGTGATGTTAAAGAAGTCTTAGAACTTTATTGGATACTATCGCAATTTACTCCTATGGGATTACTTGAAAGAGCACATTCATATAAGGATAAAATAGCAAAAGGTCTTAGTGCAAATCACGGCTTATTTTCATATCCTGTTTTAATGGCGGCTGATATTTTATTGTTTGATGCACCATTAGTTCCTGTTGGAAAAGACCAAATTCAACACCTAGAAATCACAAGAGATATTGCAATTAAATTTAATAATGAATTTGGAAATGTATTTACTATCCCTGAAGCATTAGTTGATGAAAATACTCAAACAATAGTAGGCACAGATGGTGCTAAAATGAGTAAAAGTTATGGTAATACTATTGATATTTTCACAAGCTATAAACAACTTAAAAAACAAGTAAATAAAATAGTAAGCGATAGCACTCCTATTGAAGAGCCTAAGGATTGGAAAAATTGTAATATATATAAAATTGCTGAATTATTTTTAGATGAAAATGATTTAGCAAGTCTTCGTGCAAGATATGAAAAAGGTGGAGAAGGATACGGGCATTTTAAATTGTATTTATGTGATGTTATTTGGGAGTATTTTGACAAGGCTAGAAGTGAGTATGAAAGATTATTGCAAGGTAAAGAAATTGCTGATATATTAAACGATGGTGCAAAAAAAGCTAGTATATTAGCGCAAAATAAAATGCAACAAGTTTATAAAGCTTTAAGTTTATAAGGAGAAATTATGATAGATTTAAGAAAAATTGAAGAAAATTATGAAGTTTTTAATCAAAAATTAAAAGCAAAAAAAGTAGATGATGGAGTTTTAAAAAGTTTATTAGATAGCTATAATGATACAAAAGCGTTAAAAATAGAATTAGAAAACGCTCAAAGTTTTCAAAACAAATTCTCAAAAGAAATGGGACTTAAAGCAAAATCAGGAGAAGATATAAGTGAGCTTAAAAAGTCTTTAGATGAAAATAAGAAAAAAATAGCTGAATTAAACGAAAAAGTAAGCATAAGTGAAGCTAAATTAAATGAAATTGCAGCTTGTATTCCAAATTTAATAGCTGATTGTGTGCCTATTGGAAATGATGAAGAAGAAAATGTAGAGATTAAAAAGGTATTAACTCCACCAACATTTAATTTCACTCCAAAAGACCATCACGATTTAGGTGTAGCACTTGGTTGGCTTGATTTTGAGCGTGGTGTAAAAGTTGCTAAAAGTCGTTTTGTAGCTTTACGCGGTGAAGGTGCAAGACTTGAAAGAGCATTATATAATTATATGATAGATTTTAACCGCTCAAGAGGATTTGAGTTTGTAAATACTCCTTATATTGTAAATGCTAATACTATGTTTGGCACAGGACAATTACCTAAATTTAAAGATGATTTATTCAAAATTGATGGCGAAGAATTATATTTAATCCCTACAAGTGAAGTTAGTGTAACAAATCTATATAATGATGAAATTATAGCTTTAAATGAATTGCCTATCAAAATGACTTGCTATTCACCTTGTTTTAGAAAAGAAGCAGGAAGTGCAGGGCGTGATACAAAAGGAATTATCCGCCAACACCAATTCGGAAAAGTTGAACTTGTAAGCATTAGCACTCAAGAAGATAGCGATAAAGTATTTGAAGATATGCTTAGTTGTGCAAGTGATTTATTAACAAGCTTAGGTTTAGCTCATAGACATTTAATGCTTTGTAGTGGGGATTTGGGCTTTAGTGCAGGAAAAACCGTTGATTTAGAAGTGTGGCTACCAGCACAAAATAAATATCGTGAAATTAGCTCTGTTAGTAATTGCTATGATTTTCAAGCAAGACGCGCAAAAATAAGATATAAAGATGAAAATGGTAAAAACAAATTAGCTCATACACTAAATGGTTCAAGCCTTGCAGTAGGTAGGACTTTAGTAGCTATTATGGAAAATTATCAAAGAGAAGATGGCACAATAGCAATACCTGAAGTATTACAAAAATATATGTAAGATAAAGTATGGCAGAAGAACAAGTAATTGTTATTGAAGAAGGAAATACTCTTCCAGTAAAACAAAGTAAGTTCAGCAAAAAAAGTATAATTTTAATTGCTGGACTTTCTTTACTTATTATTATTTTATTAGTAGTTTTACTTTTTTTAATTTTTACTCAAGATAAGTCAAAAGAAATTAAAGTTGAGCAAAATGAGCTAATAGAACCAAAAATAAGCATTCAACAATTTAAAAGCCAAAAATTAGATTTAATGGTGGCAAAAGCCAATGCTTTATATGAGAGTGGAAACAAAAGTGAAGCTTTAAAAATATATGAAAATATAGCTAAATATAATGAGAGTTTTTCGCATTATAATTTAGGAGTTTCAAGAATGAAACAAGCAAACTATAAAGGAGCTTTAGAGAGTTTTCAAAAGGCTTTGGAAAATAATGAAAATAACACGGTGGCTGCTTTAAATGCTGCTGTTTGTGCTTTAAAATTACAAAAAGATAAAGAATTTAAATATTATATAGATTTAGCATATTCTTATTTAAGTAATGAAAAAAACTCAAGCCTTTATTATTATTACTTGGGTTTAGTGAATTTTTATAAAGGATTTTATCCTGAAGCTTTACAAGCATTAAATAAACAAATCCATCCACTTTATCAAAACGACGCAAGATATTTAAGAGCAAAAATATTAAGCTCATTTAATAAAAGTTCTGATTCTATAAGAGAGATTAATTTACAAGATTCTTATGATAAAAATTTATCTTTAGGATTACTTTATGCAAGAAATGCTGAATATAACAAAGCAAGATTTTATTTAAAAAATGCACTTGAAAAAAGAATAAAACCAAAAGAGACAAAATTAGCTTTAGCTTTAGTTGATATAAAATTAGCAGAATATCAAGAAGCTTCAAGGTTTTTAAAAGAATTAGAAAAAAATGATTTAGAGTGGCTTAAGTCAAGCTATAATGTCAAAACAACCATAGATGATAGGATATTTGATATAAATTACGCTCAACATACTTATGAAAAAACCTTTATAGATTCAAAGCAACAAAAATATGATTTGATATTTTATTTTTCGCCTTTTAAAGTATTTGATGCGACAAGTGCGACTAAAATGATAAATAAGGCAAATGTTAATATTTACTTAGATGATTTAGATAAAAGCTCAAATTATCTTAAAAATAGTCAAACTTTATCAAAGATAAATATACAAATTACAAAAGCTTTAAATTATGCTTTTAGTTATGATATAAAGAGTGCTAGTGAGTTATTAGAAGAATTAGTAAAGCTTTATCCACAGCATAGTATTTTGCAATATGATTTAGGTTTAGCATATGCACTCTTAGGCAAATATGATTTAGCAAAAAAACACTTTTTAGCTAGTTATCATTTAGACCCTAAGGATTTAAGAGCAGGAATTTATGCTTTATTTTGTTCGGATTTGTTATATGATGATACTACGAAATTAGAGCAAGATTTACAATATAATTTAAATTATGTTGAAGATGAAAAAGATAGAAATTATTATTTAGCATTGCTTTCAATTAAGAAAAAAGATTATGTAAATATGCAAGGTTTTTTGAACCAAACTAATACAAATAATATTAGCAATATTAGTTTAGAAATTCTTGGATTTTATATGCAAAATGATTATGACAAGATGATAGATAAATCAAAAGTTT
Source organism: Campylobacter sp. RM12640 (assembly GCF_020137595.1). NCBI lineage: Bacteria > Pseudomonadati > Campylobacterota > Epsilonproteobacteria > Campylobacterales > Campylobacteraceae > Campylobacter > Campylobacter sp. RM12640. Next base: position 19,520 of record NZ_JACGAU010000002.1, on the reverse strand, counting down.
TAATAGACTTAAGTGATAATGACATAATCGCAAATATTTTATATTTTTCTTTAAAAAACAATAAAAAAGATGTAAAAGCCTATGCTAAAGATGTTCAAATGTATTTTCTTAACAAAAAATTAGATTATCGCTCATTATTTGGTGGTGCTAAAATAGTAGGGTATAACTATGTAAAATTAATGCAGATTTCAGGTCTTTTACAACAAGAAAGAGAAAAATTAAAGCAATATTTAAAAACTAATGAAGACATAGGAGCTTTAAAAGCACTTGCTTATATAGATATTTATGCTAATGAATTTGAAGAGAGTTTTGCAATTTATAATAGTTTGATTGATGATTATCATATTGAAGATTCTGATATTTTATTTTTAGCTAGTGTTGCAGCTATTGGAGCAGGGCATAATAATTCAGCTATAGCCTTACTTGAACTATCTCGTGTAAAAAATCCAAGCAATCTTGAATCAAGATTGGCTTTAGCTTTACTTTATCACGAAGCAAAAAATTATGAATCAGCTATATCACAATATGAGAAAATGAATGATGAATACAAATCAGAGTTTTTTACATTTCAGATATTTAGATAAGATTTAGTTTTTAGCTAAATCTTATTATTTTCAATTTCTTTTAGGATATTTTTGCAAGCATTATTTAAAATCATATAAACTTCATCAAAATTATTTGTATACCAAGGGTCAGGCACATTTTTATATCCTAAATCACAATAAGAACATATTGGTTTTACTTTGTCTTTAAACTCATAAAAATTATTTAAAACATCTTTATAATTACTCTCGTCCATAGTAAGGATTAAATCATATTCTTGGCATAATTTTTTTGTGAGTTTTTTTGATACAAAATTATCACATTCAATATTTTTATTTTTTAAAAGTTTTTTCGTGCCTATATGCATATCTTCTCCATCGTGATAGCCTGCTGTTCCTGAACTTGTTATTTTAAATTCTTTATTTTTGCATAAGTCTTTCATAATAAACTCAGCCATAGGAGAGCGACAAATATTGCCTAAACATACAAACATTATCTTCATTTTATTCCTTTATAAAACTTATTCTATATTTTCTTTAAAGCTAGTTAGCTCACTCATATTGATTTTTGAAAACTCGGTTGGAAGTCTTGGTTCATAAGGTATTCTTTGCAATGCTTTATCTGCAACCGATTCTTTTTTAGCAGGTGCATTTACACTATAAAATGCCCTTTCAATTTGTATTAAATAAGATATGATATTTGCAATATGAGTAAATATTTTTGAGTTTTTATGAGTTTGTAGTTTTTCACAAAACTCATCTACAACTTCATTAATAATTCTTGAAAATAGTTCCTGACATAATTCATCATTATTTTTGCATAAAACACTACCTAGATAAAATAAAAAATTCATACTATCTTCATTATCGCTAAGATTTGCGTTTTTGATTAAATTAGCTCTTTTTAAAATTCCTGTTGCAATTATTCTCATTTTGCCATTATCACGCCCTTCATCATAAAAACTAGCATCAGTAGGCACATTTACATAAGAAAAATCATAAAAAACAGCATTTTGCTCATCTTTATAAGCTGCATAATTAGTATCTAAAATTACTTTAAAATCATCTTTTAAATCATCTAAATTATCATAAAAAAACTTAGCTTGTTCTCTTAAAGTATTAAAATCATCATTATTCATAAAGCTAATTGCTCTAGCACAAAATTCGTAAAAATATGACCTAGTTATATTTAATTCTTCGTTCATTTTAACCTTTCAAAAATTTATTTAATTTTTCTTCAAGTGGTGCAAAAAAACTATTTGTATCATCAAAAACTTGAGCTTGTTTTAGCATCATTATCTTAGCCTTACAATCAGCACAGCAATAAAGCGAGTATTTTTTCGTAACATCAGAGCTAAAAGCAGCCCCTAAAATACCAGCTATTTTATCAATTGATTTTTTAGTAGCAAATTCTTTACCACACTCAATACAAGCAAATAATTCATCTTTAGCTAAAGTTTTATGAGTAAAGCTAATCGGATTTAGTTCTAAAATATCATTTTGTATAAAAATAGTATCTTTTTCAGCACAAGAATTTATGCAATATCCACAACTTGTGCATAATGATGCGTTAAATTTAATAGCGTTTTCTTTACTATCGGCTAAAATTGCGTTCGTATTACAAGCCCCAGCACAAGAAGCACAAAGGGTGCAAGTGCTTTCATTTATGCTAATTTTTGCATAATTTTTAGCAGTGATTACGCCTTTATCTAAATTATTTAACATAGAAGAGATTTTTAAGCCAAAAAGCTCTCTTTTATTTAGTCTAAAATTACTTTCGCTTGATTTAAATTCTTTTATCAATTCATTTGGAATTTCATCTAAATTTGCATTTACATATATGGCTATTTTTCCTGTGATTGCCTTGCAAATATCATTTACTAAGTTGATTTTTTCGGCTAAAAATTCGCTAATATCTCCAACTATAGCAATGCTTTTACAGGTTGTATTTATTAAATGTAAAAGTATTAATTCATCTAATAAATCAAAAGGTATATTAAATGGTAAAAAATGCTTTATATTAAAATCATTATCATAATTTTGAGTTATTATTATTTGCTCGTTTTCATAGATTTTGCTAATTTCTTTTATGCAATCTTTATTAAACTCACAAAACTCAAGTGCATTAGTAGGACATACGCTTACGCATTTTGCGCAATTAATACAATCAATTTCGCTTATTATGATTTTTTTATCATCAGTGCTTAAAGCCACGCTAGGACAGGTCTCAACGCACCAACCACAATGCTCACTCCTACGCCCATCTAATTGGCATAAACTTGAATTAAACTCAATCTTTCTTGTAAAGCTAATTTTACCCGTTAAAGAATTTAAATCTTGCAATATATTTTCATGATTTATTAATACTGCGTGATTGTTTAGTTTTGTTTGTGAAATAGCTAAATCACAATCTAATTCGCCTTCTTTAGTAACTACTACAAGTGAGCCAATCCCACCATAAACAAACTCAAATTCACTAACACAAACAGCCTTATAACCATTATCTATTAATTTATTTTTTAAATCTTTATCATCAAATAATATGCAAATTCTTTTATCAATATTCGCATATAAATTAATCTCACTTGAATAATCATAATTAATAGCTCTTGCTTCATATAATTTTTCTAATTTTTCATTATTAAAAGCACTTGAGTTTTTTATATAAAAATCAATTTCAGGAGCATAGATTAAAGCATTTAAAGCCTTATCATTTGCTATTAGAAATTTCTCACTAGTAGGGCTATTTATAACGGCTATATTTTTGCCTAAATCATCTATAAAATCAGCCTTTTTTAAATATGCAAATTCTTTCATTTTTACCTTTCCTTGCTAGTATTTTAAAAAATATTTAAGGATTTTAAAATGCTACCACAAATATCAAAATTAATTAATGCCTTTAATGATAAACCCAGTTTTTTAGTTAGCTTTTTGGCTAAAGAATTAATAAATGAACTAAGAGCTACTAATAAAGAGCAAAGTTACGAGATGATACTCAAAGAGCTTAATGAAAGAATTAATAAAAGGCTATTAAAAGAGCCAAGAGCATTGATAAATGCTACTGGTGTGGTGCTTCATACAAATCTTGGTCGTGCTTTAATGAGCGAGAGTGATTATGATGAATTAAAGGCTTTTCATACTAATAATATTAATTTAGAATTTGATTTAGAAAGCAATGCAAGGGGTAAAAGAGATGAAAATCTCATATTTTATTTAAAAATGCTTTTTGGTTGCGAAGATGCACTTGTGGTAAATAACAACGCTGCTGCTGTATTTTTAGTATTAAATACTTTAGGCAAAAACGAAGGTGTAATTACAAGTAGAGCCGAGTTAGTAGAAATTGGTGGGGGATTTAGAGTAAGCGATGTGATGCGTGAAAGTGGAGCAAGGCTTATTGAAGTAGGAACTACTAATAAGACTAAGATGAGCGATTATGAAGCTGAATTAAACAATGCAAAAATGATTTTAAAAACTCATAAATCAAACTTTTATATCGGTGGATTTAGTCAAGAAGTAGATGCGATTAGCCTAAATGATTTAGCTTGTAAAAATGAAAAAATATTTTATTATGATTTAGGTAGTGGCTATGTGGATTTAATAAATGATAGTTTAAGGGATGAACCTAGTGTAAAAAGCCTAATATCTAAAGGTATTAGCTTGGTTTCATTTAGTGGGGATAAATTGTTTTCTAGCACTCAAGCAGGAATTATTTTAGGTAAAAAAGAACTAATTGAAAAATTACGCAAAAATCAGCTTTTAAGAATGTTTAGGCTAAATAAAACTAGCTTATTAATACTTACAAAAGCTGTTAAAAATTATTTAAATAAAGACTATGCAAATCTACCAAGCCTAGCTTTATTAAATGATACAAAATCTCAAGTCTTAAACAAAGCAAAAACCTTGCAAGAGCTAATAAATTTTGGCGAAATCGTAGAGAGCAAAAGCCTAGTAGGGGGTGGCTCAATGCCTGAAAAATTACTAAGCGGCTATGCTTTAAAAATTAAGGCTAATAAAAGCAAGATAAACGAACTTTTAAATAAAGGCGTAGTGGCTAATTATGATAAAGATAGCATAATAATTGATTTAAGGAGCGTTTTACCTAATCAATTAGAATGCTTAGCAAATATTATAAAAGAAGTTTTAAAGGATTAAATATGGAATTTACTTTATTAAATCAAGATGAAGTAGCGATTAATCTAAGTGATTTTCGCGGTAAAAAGGTGATAGTGTTTTTTTATCCAAAAGCTTACACTCCAGGTTGTACTAAGCAAAATTGTGAATTAAGTGAGAGTTTTGATAAATTGCTTAATGCAGGATATGTGCTGATTGGAATTAGCCCTGATAAGTGTGAAAAACTAGCGAAATTTAAAGCTGAATACGGCTTAAATCAGATTTTATTAAGCGATGAATTGAAAGAAGTGGCTAAGCTATTTGGTGCTTGGGGGATTAAGAAAAATTATGGTAAAGAATACGAAGGGCTTATTCGCTCGTGCTTTATCCTAGATGAAAACGGCGAAATCATTAAAGAATACAAAAATCATAAAGCAACAGGTTTTGCCGCAAGACTTAATAAGGATTTATTAGGAGAATAATTAGATTTTAGCCTTAATGGCTAAAATCAAAAAAATATAATTTATTTTTCCATAATTGCTATTATTTTCTCTTTTTAAATATATTCTACAATGTGAAATAATATATAAATTCTAATTTTAAATTTTTTTGTTTTTATAAAAACTGCTAAGATAATTAAAAATTTAAAGGATATTTATGAATAAAAATATTTTAGATAGCTTAGATTTATCAGATAAGCAGAGTTTTGCTGATGGGCTAAAGGCGTTAATTGAGCAAACTTATGTGGTAGAGAATGAATACAAGGCTTTAAAGACTTCTTATGATAGTTTAATGCTAATGATAAATGAAATCATTGAGATTTTACCAAGTGCTATTTGGGTTTTGGATGAAAATCAAAATCTAGTAGTGAAAAATAAATTAGCAAGTGATGAATTATTTAGGCAAATTGACCTTAATAAAGAGCATTATGAATTAGAATTTTTAAACAATTTTTATCAAATCAAATCTATAAAATACGCTGATAAGCACCTAATAATGGCTACAAATATTACTAAAGAAAAGCGAGATGAAAGGCTTGTTTCTATGGGTCAAGTAGCGGCTAATTTAGCTCACGAGATTAGAAATCCAATAGGCTCGGTTTCGCTTTTAGCAGGGGTGCTTTTTAGTAAAGTTGAGCTTAAAAATAAACATATTGTAATGCAAATGCAAGATGCGATTAAAAGGGTTGAGAGAATAATTGAGAGCACTTTGCTTTTTACTCGTGGGTTTAAGCTAAATAAATATGAGTTCAATTTGCAAGAATTTGAAAACGAATGCCAAAATGTCTTTAATACCTATAATAATAGTGATGAGATAATTCTAAGCGAATGCACTTTTGCTCCATTTACAATTAGTGCTGATAAGTCTTTAATAAGCTTAGTTTTAAGTAATTTAATCTATAACGCAATTGATGCTTGTGAAGAAAATGGCACTATCAAAGTCAAAGGAGAAATTATAAATAATATATATAAAATTAGTGTTTTTGATAGTGGCGAAAAGATAGCAAATCTTACTAATCTTTTTGAAGCATTCAATACAACTAAGCTAAAAGGCAATGGCTTAGGCTTAGCATTATGCAAACAAATCTGCAACGCTCACAATGCAAACATATACTATTGCAACGAGCCTAAGAGCTTTTGCATGGAATTTAAATTAGATATTTAATAATTCATTTATTATTAAATATCTTAATTATTTTTTTATTTGCTTTTTTGAGCGTTTGTTTTAGCGTCTTTTATAAAGTTTAAAAACTCGTTTATTTTATCGTAATTATCAAATGATACTTGTTTTTTAATAAGCATTTTTACTAATTTTTCATTTGCCAAATACTCATCATCCATCTCTTGTGCTTTTTGCACTAAAGCTCTTAACATAATTTCTTCATTCATAAAAACTCCTAATAAATAGCACTAATTCTATCAATATCATCCCAAGTAAGTGAGTTATTTTTATAATTTAGCATTCTATGAACATATCTTGCCAAAATATCAGTTTCTACATTTACTAAATCATTGATTTTATACGAATTAAATAAAGTATCTTTTAAAGTAATATCAATTATTGTAAGTCTTATAGAATTGTTTAAAACTTCATTGATAGTAAGGCTTACTCCATCAATTGCAATGCTACCTTTATTACACACAAAAGGCATTAATTTTTCATCAAGACTTATATAAAAATCTATCCCACTAGCAAGCTTATTTATCTTAATGATTTTACCGAGCCCATCAATATGCCCACTTAAAATATGCCCATCAATCCTATCTCCTACTTGCATTGCTAATTCAGTATGCACTTTTTCACCTACTTTAAAAGGTTTGATTATTTTTTGAGTTTCACTACTAAGATTTAGACTAAAGCCGTCATTATGAGTTTTTATCACACTAAGACAAGCTCCATTAGTTGCTACGCTATCTCCTATGTTTGGTTTTAGTTTTGAAATTAATCTTAATTCATTATTTGAATAGTTTTTTATAAAGCCACATTCTCTTATTAAACCATTAAACATTTTTATCCTTTACAATAAGCTTAGTGTATTATAAAAAAAAGGATTAATGATGTATGATATTATAGTAATTGGTGCTGGTCATGCTGGTGTTGAAGCAGCACACGCAAGTGCTAAAATGGGTAAAAAAACACTACTTCTTACGATTTTAAACGATAGAATTGGAGCAACTTCTTGCAATCCTGCAATAGGCGGACTTGCAAAAGGGCATTTAGTAAAAGAAATAGCCGCACTTGGCGGAATTATGCCAAAGATTACTGATTTAAGTGCGATTAATTACAAGACTTTAAATGAGAGCAAAGGTGCAGCTGTTCGTGGAACTAGAGCTCAAATAGATATGGATGAATACAATAAAAATGCTAAAAATATATTATTAAATATGCCTAATTTAGACATTTCTCAAGAAATGGTTACAGAGCTTTTAGTAAAAGATAATGAAGCTTATGGAGTAAAAACCGAGCTTAATAAAACTTATGAAGCTAAGAAAATAATTTTATGCAGTGGGACATTTTTAAATGGTTTAATTCATGTAGGTTTAAGCAAGATAAAAAGTGGTCGTGTAGGAGAGCTTAGTGCTAGTGAGTTAGGCGATAATTTAGCTGCTTTAGGGCTTAATCGTGGAAGACTTAAAACTGGAACTTGTCCTAGAATTGCAGCAAGTAGTATTGATTTTAGCGTATTAGAAACTCAAGAAAGTGATTTAAATACTAAAGGATTTAGCTTAGAATTTACTTCTCATACATTGCCGCAACTTCCTTGCTATATAGCGCATACAAATACAACAACTCATGATATTATCCGTTCAAATTTTGATAAAGCTCCTATGTTTACAGGACAAATTAAAGGAGTTGGCCCTAGATATTGTCCTAGTATAGAAGATAAAATCAATCGTTTTGCAGATAAAGAAAGTCATCATTTATTTATTGAGCCACAGACAAAAGAAGCTACAGAATATTATATAAATGGTTTTTCAACTTCTTTACCATTTGAAGTTCAACATTCAATGATACGCTCGGTTAAAGGCTTTGAAAATGCTAAAATCACAAGACACGGCTATGCAATAGAATATGATTATTTTGACCCACTTGATTTGTTTCATACTTTAGAAAGTAAAATTATTAAAAACTTCTATCTAGCAGGTCAAGTAAATGGGACAACTGGTTATGAAGAAGCAGCAGCTCAAGGGCTTATGGCAGCTATAAATGCAAGTTTGGCAATTGATAATAAAGATGGGCTTGTGTTACGCCGTGATGAAGGATATATTGGTGTTTTAATTGATGATTTAGTTACGAAAGGCACAAAAGAGCCTTATAGAATGTTTACAAGTAGGGCTGAGTTTAGATTATTACTTCGTGAAAGCAATGCAATCACAAGGCTTAATAAATACGCTTATGAGTGTGGTTTAAGAGATGAAAATAGCTTTAAATACTATGAAAATCAAATAAATGATATTAAAAAAGGTTTAGAGTTTTTATGTGAAAGCAGGGTTGTTCCTTCAAATTCTTTTAATGAATTATTAGCAAGTATTAATGAAGAGCCGATTTCTCAACCAACAACTCTTCAAAAAATCATAGCTCGTAGCACTATAACAAAGGAAAAAATGCTTTCTTTAGCACCAAGTTTGGCTAATTTAAATGATTTTGTTTTAGATGAAATTTTACTTGATGCAAAATATTATCATTATGTAAAATTACAAGATGAAAGTATTCAAAATCAAGCGAATTTGATTAAGATTAAAATTCCAAATGATTTTACTTATCGTGGAATTAGTGGGCTTAGTAATGAAGTCGTAGAAAAACTTGAAAAAAATAAGCCTGATAATTTGTTTGATGCAAGTAGAATTAGTGGAATTACTCCAGCTGCAATTGATATTCTTCAAATTTATATTAAATTAAAGGCTAAGAATTGATTAGACATTTAAGTAAGTTTAAGAAATTTTATTCTTTTATAGTTTTATCAATTTTAATGATTGTTTTTTCATTTTTTATAACTATAAAAGAAGTAGGTATCATCACAAGGCTAGATAATTTAACTCACGATATGTTTTTTAGAATTAATGCTTATTTTAATCATAATATTAAAGGTGATAGTAGAATTGCTATAGTTGATATTGATGAAAAAAGCTTAGCTAGTCTTGGGCAATGGCCTTGGGATAGAGATATTCTTGCTTGTTTGGTGTATAAATTAAATTCTGCTAGTGTGGTAGGATTTGATATTTATTTTGCAGAAAGCGATAAGCGTGGAGAAATTACTAAAAAGATGAATGATATGGAGTTTAATTCTTTAAACATTCCAAAATATCATTTTTGCCAACGCACTCAAGATACTGATAAAGCTTTTGCTATGGCACTTTCAAAGACAAATAGTATTTTAGCCTATGCTATAAACTTAGGCTCTTATATAAACGATACGGAAAAAAAATTAGCTCCATTAAGTAATCAAAGCATAGCTGAAGATAATATTGATTATTCATTGCTTGAACATGGTAAAAATATTACAGCAAGTATAGAAGAATTAAGTGATAATGCTTATGCAAATGGATTTGTTAATTCATATTCACATTTAGATAATGTAATCAGAAATGCCTTTATGATGATTTATTATGATGATGGTGAGTTTAAACAACTCTTACCAAGTCTTAGTCTTGCAATGTATGCAAAATATCTAGGAATTGATGATATTAAAGCAATTGGGGATAATTTTAAAGATATACATTTAGTATTAGGAGATAAGGATAGCTTTGTAGTGAATGCTCACGCATTGCTTGGTTTATATTTTAAAGGAAAATCTCCGCATTATGATTATATTAGCGCTATTGATGTTTTAGATGGGACTATTAGTAAAGAGTTCTTTAAAGATAAAATAGTTTTAATTGGAACTAGTGTTGTAGGGCTTAATGATATTAGAAGCAATCCATTAGATGAAAACTTACCAGGTGTTGAAATCCACGCAAATGCGATAGATAATTTATTAAATGATGAATACCTAACAACCCCAAAATATTCATCTGAAATACTTTTAATTTCTTTACTACTAATAATTGCTCTTAGTGTTTCTTTTATGTATTTTAAAAGTATAATTTTACAAGTTTTATGGCATTTAATACTTTTAGCAACTATTATTTTAGGGCATTATTATTTTATAATTAGCAAGAAGTATTTACTTCATACATTTGAACTTATTTTGGTTTTAGCTATTATGGGAGTAATTGGGATATTAATTAACTTCTTTTTAGAAAGCAGACAAAAAGAATTTATAAAAGCTAAGCTAGAAAAAAAGGTTTCAAAAAGAGTAGCAGAGCAATTAATTAATACAGATAGCAATGTATTTAGCACAAGCAAAAGAGAAATATCAGTATTTTTTAGTGATATTAGAGATTTTACTACGATTAGTGAGAATATGGATGCTTCTGATTTGGTTAATTTCTTAAATAAATATATGACCCCTATGAGTGATATTATTTTTAAATACAATGGAACGGTTGATAAATATATAGGTGATGCTGTTATGGCGTATTTTAATGCTCCAAATGATTTAGAAAATCACGCTGATTGTGCTTTACAAGCTGCAATTGAGCAAATAAAAGCTTTAAAACTTTTAAACGAAGATTGGGGCAAAAAAGGACTTCCTTATATAAATATAGGTATAGGAATTAACACAGGTGAATGTATTGTAGGGGAGATGGGAAGCCTTTCAAGAAGTGATTATACTTGCATAGGAGATGGAGTAAATACCGCAAGTAGGGTAGAAAGCTCTTGTAAAAACTATAAGGCAAATATCTTAATCTCTCATAACACTTTAGCAGCCTTAAAAGACGCTAGTATATATGAATTAGAATTAGTTGATGAATTAAAGCTAAAAGGTAAAGATGAAACTACTAAATTATATAAATGCAGTGGCTTTAAAGGAGAGAAATTAACTTTATGGCGTGAATAATTAGGAATTTAATTTCTAATTATTCTTTTACATAGTAAGTACAAGTATTTGCATATACTTTTTTTAATTCATTATGACTTGGAACTAAATCAGCGTGTCCTGCAAAAAACATTCCGCCATCATTGAGATTTTTGACAAAATTATCAACCAAGCGGTATTTGTATTCTTCATTAAAATAAATCATCATATTTCTTGAAAGTATCACATCAAATTTACCTAATTCTAAAAATTTCTTATCAAATACATTCACAACTTCAAACTTAGCATTAGAAAAATATTGGCTTTTTATCACATATTCATCATTGTCTTGGTCAAAGTATTTTTTGATTAGATTATCATTTAGATTATATAATGAGCGTTTTGAATATCTTCTAGCTCTTGCTTTTTGAATAATTTCAGCATTTATATCTATTCCTAAGATTGAAAGATTAGTAATCCCTGCTTCATTTGCTAGCATTAGTATTGAATATACTTCTTCTCCACTTGAACTTGGAGCGCATAAAATTCTTCTTTTGCTAGGTTCTGCTCTTAAGATATAAATTAATTCATTAAGTTGTTTTAGTTCTCTATAAAAATAAGTTTCACAAACCGTTATTAAGTCAAATAATTCTTGTCTAATAGGAAGGTTTAAATCCATTTTATTAGTTAATTGAGAAAAAGAGCTTAAATTATTATTAGTGCAAAATTTGATTAATTTTGGTCTTATCGTTGTTTTTTTAACTTCTAAATCAATTCCACAAACTTGCCTAATTTTCAATAAAAGCATATCAAACTCATAATTATCATCGTGGAATTTAAACTCTTCTTTTTGTTGATTTTCTATATCTTTTTTATTTGATAAAAAACTAAACATAAAACCTACCTTTGAATGAAATTTACAATTTCTTTTTTTATATCTTCAATGTCAAGTTGTAAAAGATTATTGTTTAATTCATAAGCTCTTTTTGGCATTCCATAAACTATGCAAGATTTTTCACTCTCGCCTATACACTTAGCACCTTTTTTGTATAGTTCAAATAAGCCTTTAGCACCATCATCTCCAATCCCTGTTAATAATATTGCTAGTATTTCATAATCTTTTGTAAGTTTTGAAGCACTATTAAACAATAAATCTACATTAGGACAAAATGGAAAAACTCCATTATTAAAATTAGCCCTTAGATTTGAAAATAACTCCGTATTGTATTGACAAATATATATTTTTTTATCATCTAAAAAGCAAGTATTTTCTAATAACGCAACATCACTTAAACATTCTTTATCAAGTTGATGTGCGTAACTTGGTAAAAAATTTGCTTGCATATGTTGAGCAATAACTATTGTTGTATTTACAAGTTTTAAATCTTGAATTAAATACTTAATCTGACTAGGACCACCTGTGCTAGCACCTATTAAAATTACTTTTCGCATCCATAATTCCTTATATAAAATAACCAATAAAAAGCACCTATTATAAAGCAACTTCCAATTAATATTGTAATATAAAAAGTGCCAACTTTATTATCAAATAACCAACCAGTTAGTAAAGTAATTGCTAATGAAAAGCTCATATAAATCATATCAACATAAGCAATCACTCTGCCATAATATTCTTTATCGCAATTGTTTTGAATTGCTGTATAAGTATAAGACCATATCGTGCTAGTAAAAAATCCAGCAAATATTAAACCTATAAAAGATACCCAGAAATTAAATTGAAGTAAAGCCCAAGTAATAATCCCTAAGCCTTGTAAAATAAAAAAATAAAATAATCTTTTGTGATTTACGACTTTACTTAAAATTAAAGGTCCAACTACTAAAGATAAAGCTCTAATTGCATTACTAAGTCCTATTATTAAACCTGTGCTTAGAATTTCTTTTAGAAAATATACTTTATTTAAATAATCATATCCAGCTAAAAAATTAATCAAAGCATCATAAGCTGTAAATCCTATAAAGGCGTGTAATAATATTAAATGTAATATTTTTTTATTTCCTAGTAAATAAAACAAACCTTCTTTAGCCATTTTTGTGATATTTTTGAAATAAAATTTTTCATTTTTTACTTCTATTTTTATAAAAAATAATAATGTAATTCCAATTAAAAATAAAAAGCAATCAAGCAAAAAGGCATTATAAACCCCAAAATAATGTATAAACATACCAGCAACTGCCATTCCTGTAGTGTATGAAATAGCCCAAACTACTGAAAATAACTCATTTGCTAGCTTTAATCTGTCTTTATCAAAAATATGTGGCAATAAACTCATTTCAGTTTGAAAATATAAACTTGCAACCGCAAGTCTTATAAAAATTAGTAAAAATAGTATAAAAATATAACTAGCGTCTTTTATAAAAATTAGTAAAAATACTGAAAACAATTCAATGATAATTGATAATAATAAAAGTTTTTTAGACTTAAAACTATCAATTATAATTCCACTAATTGGTGCCATTAAAATAGTAGGCAAAAATGCAAATACAGCAGAAAAAGATATAGCCCATTTTTTCATACTTTCGTGATTTATTTCAGAGCCTAAAATATTCCAACTAAACTTGCTAAAATCAAATTCAATTAGCATAGTATAAACACCAATTTGTGAAAACCAAGCCCCAAAATAAGTTATGAATTGAACTAAGATGAGAATTTTAAAAGTCTTACTATATTTTAATAATTCAAGATAATTTTTCAATTTATTTCTCCAGCATAACAACAGCCATTGCAATCCCTGCATCGTGGCTAATACTAAGATGAGCTGATTTTACTCCAAATTTATTAAAAATTTTTTCACTAAATAAAATACTAGGTCTATTTTGATTATTTTTTATAATTTCTATATCCATAAAAGAGCAATCTTTACTAATTCCACAGCCTAAAGCTTTGCTAGCTGCTTCTTTTGCTGCGTAATAACCTGCAATAGAATTTGAATTAGAACTTAGAGTTTTTAATTCGTTTTCGGTAAGGATTTTTTTTAAGAATTTAATTTGAGATTTAGCTAGAATTTTCTCAACTCTAGCAATCTCAACAATATCACAACCAATCATCAAGTAATCACAAAATCAGTAAAATAAATATTTTTGATAAAGCCATCATTTAATACTTCATTAATTTTATTGATAATTTCTTCTTTTAATCTTTCTTTGCCTTTTCCTGTGCTTATTTCTTCTACACTTTTTGAGCTTAGAGTTTCTATTATTTTATCTTTAATAATAGGTATTTTTTTATCAAGTTCTGGTGTTAGTGTTTCTATATTTTGCTCTAATTCAATTTTGCATTTTAAATATTTAGTCCCACTATCACTTACTAAATTCACGGTAAAGCCATCTAATGGATAAATAACACCAACATCAGCTGACATTTCGTTCTTTTTCTTAGCAGGTTTTTTCTCAACTTGCTCGGTTTTTACACTTTCATCAGCCTTTTCTTCATCGCCACTTCCCATTAATAAAAATATAACTAAACCGCCTATGATTAATACAACAAGTAATAAAACGGTTACTAAAATTAAAACCAAACTAGAACCTTTTGATTTTGGTGCTACAACTTCTTCGTTTTCTGCCATTTATTAACCTTTTTTGATAAATATTTTAAAAATTGAGATTTTAGCAAAAATAAATTAAAGAAGGGATAAAATGAAAAAAATACTAGCTATTTTGATAGTAATAATTATAGGCATATTTAGTTTTGCATATTTTAGCAACGATGAAACTAATAATAATTTTAGAATTATTAAACCAAAAAGAATGGATTTATCAATTAATGTTGAAGCAGTAGGCAAGGCTTATTCTCCTTCTTTGGTAAATGTTGCAACTTTAGCAAATGGAGAAATTAAAGAATTTCGTGTAAAGCTAGGAGATAAGCTTAAAAAAGGCGATATTATTGCTATTTTAGATGATGAAAAAGCTAAGAATGATTTGGCTATAGAAAAAAGTAAATTAATTAGTTTAAATGATGAAGAAGAAGCAGCTAGAGTATATTTAAACGAATTATATGTAAAACTTCAAACTCAAGAAAAGTTATTAAGTAAGGGTGCTAGCTCTAAAGAAAATTATTTAAACGCAAAAACTAATTATTACAACGCAAAAGCAAAACTTAGCTCAATAAAAGCTCAAATAATTCAAACAAATGCAAATATTTCTACTATGCAAGAAAGTTTAGATGAAACAATAGTAAAAGCCCCTATTGATGGTAGTGTAATAGGTGTTTATGCTAGTTTAGGTCAGACAATTAACTCAAAGCAAAGCTCACCAACACTAATTAAATTAGCTAATTTAGATGAGATGGAAGTTAGAATGCAAATAGCACAAAATGATGTTAGCTTATTAAAAGTAGGGCAAAAAATCACATATACTCCATTAAGTGATGGGGCTAGCACTAAAGAAGCTAGTATAAATAGTATTGATAGTGCTGATGTTAGTGTTATTGATAATGCTACTTCAAGTGGGGCTGTTTATTATTATGCTAGATATTTTGTAAATAATAACCCTGAATTAAAAATAGGAATAGATGTTCAAAATACCATAGAAATTGATAAGGTAGTAAATGCTTTAACTTTACCTATTAATTATATTAATAAAGACAATCAAGGCTATTTTGTAAATATTAAAGATAATAGCGAGATAGGCTATAAAAAAGCATATATAACCTTAGGTAAGAGCGATAATTTTAATATAGAAATTACAAGTGGCTTAAATGATGATGATGAAGTGGTAATAACTAATGATAAAGATAAGCAATCTAAATAAATTTTACGGCTCAACTCAAGTATTAAAAGATATAAATATTGAGATAAAAAAAGGCGAGTTTGTAATATTATTAGGCAAAAGTGGTTCAGGAAAAAGCACCTTGCTTAATATGATAGGCTTAATTGATGAGCCAAGTAGCGGAGAATATATATTTTATGATAAGAATTTGTATTCTTTAAATAGTGAAGAAAAATCAGCCTTTAGAAGAGATAATTTAGGTTTTATATTTCAAAGATACAATTTAATGCCCTTACAAAGTGTATTAGAAAATGTAATAATGGGAGCTTTATATGCTAAGAAAAACAAACAAACTAGTATTCAAAAAGCTAAAAAATTATTAGAAAAATTAGAACTTAGCGAACATACTCATAAAAAAGCAGCACATTTAAGTGGTGGTCAGCAACAGCGTGTAAGTGTGGCAAGAGCACTTATAAATGATGCAAATTTTATATTAGCAGATGAGCCAACAGGAGCGCTTGATAGTGCAAATGGAATAAAGCTTATGCAAATTCTAAAAGAGCTAAATGAAAACGGAGTTGGGGTCATTCTAGTAACTCACGATGAGAGTTTATGTAAATACGCAACTAGAATTATCAAAATGAAAGATGGAGTTATCATTAGTGATGAAAATGTTAAAGAATTTAAAACAAGCAATTTAAATGAAGATAATTTAAATAAAGCTAAATTTAAAGATAGATTTATAGCTAGTTTTAGCTTTTTTTCTCAAAATGTAAAACTTGCATTAAATAATCTAATCACAAATAAATTAAGGTCATTTCTTACTATGCTAGGGCTTATAATCGCTACTGCTTCAGTAATTTCAACGATAGCTTTAGGAAATGGTGGGAAAGCTGATATTTTAGAAGAGATAAAATCACTTGGGACAAATACAATTATAGTTCATAAAGGCTCAAGATTTGGAGATAGAAATGCAGGTAGGATTAAGGATTTAACATACCAAGATTTAGAGCTTATTAAAAGGCTTGATTTTGTAAAAGAAGTTGGGGTTGAGAGTGGTTTAAGTGGTGCTTATATTACTTATTTAAAAAACGAAGTAGATACTGATGCTACAGGAGTTTTTGCGAATTTTTTACAAATTAGTGCTAAGGAGATGAAAGAAGGTAGATTTTTTACCGAGCAAGAAGAACAAGACGCTAAGAATGTATGTGTAATTAGTGAGAATTTAGCTAAAACTTTATTTAAAATAGAAAGTCCATTAAATAAAATAATATATCTAAAAGGTCAGCCATTAAGAGTAATTGGAGTTCTTAAAAAAGATAAAAATGAGCGAGATGGTTTTGATATTAGAGTTTATGTTCCAAATAGCACAATTAGCAATAAATTTGATGGTAATAAACATATTAGGCGTATTGTCGTATTGCTTAAAGATGATGTAAATAGTGAATTAGCTGATAATAGTATTAAACAGATTTTAGAGATTAAAAAGGGTGCTAATTCAATTTTGACCTTTAATCAAGACGCTATTAAAAAAAGTATAGAAAGCACTACAAATACACTTAGTTTAATGATTTTTGGCATTGCGTTTATTGCTATGATTGTTGGTGGAATTGGCGTTATGAATATTATGCTTGTCGTTGTAAAAGAGCGAACGAAAGAAATAGGGGTAAAACTTGCAATCGGGGCAAGTCCATCTTATATTAGCACGGGGTTTTTGATTGAATCGGTTGTGCTTTGTAGCGTGGCTGCTAGTATTGGTGTAATGATTGCTTTAATGCTTGTTTATGGTATTAATTTACTTGACGCTCCTATTAAAATGATAGTTGATTTTGATGCTATTATGTTAGGGTTTTTAAGTAGCACTTTAGTTGGTTTATTTTTTGGATATTTTCCTGCTAAACAAGCTAGTAAGCTAATCCCTGCAGTTGCTTTAACTGATGATTGATTAATTTGGAAAAACTTAAATTAATAAAGTTTTTCCTTTTTATTTTATATAAAATCATAAGCAACTAATGAATGTGTAGTTTTAAATAATTTTAGGAATTTATAAAATTTAAGGACTAAATTAATATATTAAAATCCTAATTTAAATTCTAAAATATTTCACACCACTAATTAGCCTTATTATAAATTTTTAGTTTTTATAGTTTTAAAAGAATTTAATTTAGGAATTTGAAATTAAATAAAAAATATTTTTTAATATTATTTATTATAAAAAGTAACATATATTAATAATTTTATGGATTTTTATTTTTATTTCATATAATTAATCTTATTAAAAACAAAGGATTAATTTGAATATAGACAATTTAAAAGATTATAAAATAAAAAACGATTATTTATATAGCTTAGAGCTTATTAGGTTATTTAATGACATTGTTACTTTTTTATTATTAATTTGCACAATTTGTTTTATAGCTTACAAGTTAGATAAACTACCAGAAGCTTCTCACACAGAAATGACTGAGATTAGATTAAGAGGAAGAGGCGAAGCTACAATAATTATCGGTATATTTTTTATTTTTTTATTCATAAAGACTAATCATATTAAAAGACTTAGATTTGTTAAAAATAATGATTTTTATATTAGCGTAGATAATGAAAAGATATATTTTGAAACATATACAGTAGATAAAGAAGGTCTTTTTGATATTGCTAAAAGTTATAAAAAAGTAAGCGAAACGATAAATAAAAGCGATATAGTTTTTAGATTGCAATCTAAGCGACCTGCTTTAGCGTATTCTCATATATTTGATAAAGATACTTACAATACTAAAGAAATAGAAAATAAAAGCTTAAATTATAGATTAGATTATAGGGTAGCTAGAATAATTTTCTTTCCTATAGTTATGTTTTTTGCAATATTAAATATTTTATCAAGTTATTTAATATTATTTTTCTTAAATGGTAAAAACTTAAAAACTTACACAATATATCAAACTAAAACCAAGCTAGTTTCATTGCCTTTTGTTGATGATTTATCGGTTTATTTTTTATACACTGAATATAGATTAAAACATTCTGCAATAAGCAAAGGAGCTTACGAAATAGAGCATAGAGAAGAAGCACAACCATTAGGCGAAAAATACATAGCAAAACAGCGTAAGAAAATTGAAAAGATTTTAAGTCAAAGGAGAGTAAATGTTTGATTTTAACAAAAGAGATTTTGATGATTATATTAATTAAACTTTTGTTATCTATATTTTAAAAGAATTTGAATTAGGGATTTGAAATTAAATTAAAAAATATTTTTTAATATTATTTATTACGAAAAGCAACATATATTAATAATTATTTTTAAATTTGATGAATGTGTATTTGCTATACTAAACTTTATTTTTAAAGGTAAGATATGAATGAGTTTTTAATATATCTAACATATTTTTTAGATAATTTACATGATTTAGCTGGTGGGATTATTAGTATTTTAATTCCTATAATTTATGTGCCATTCCTTACCTATCCTATGCTTTTTGCCCTTACATTTTTTATAGGATTAAAGCTCTATCCTAGATTTATAACAGCTTTATATATTTTATTTTTTTATTTGGTTTTAAGTGCTAAAAGCAATAATCCTGATTTTGCTCTAAATACATTGATTTTTCAAATAATTTTTCCTTTTATATTGTGTTTTCCTATTATACTAATCTATAAATTTATAATGAAACAAAATCAAAAATTTATTAAAGTTATCTTTTATTTTTTCTCATTTTTAATGATTGCTTTTCACGGAATATTATTCA